>JACDDZ010000202.1 GCA_013816695.1 Gemmatimonadaceae bacterium | reverse complement strand
TGCCCTGTTCGAGGACACTCAGCAGGAATTCCGCAGACACGCTGATTAAAGCGAGCACATTGTTGAAGTCGTGCGCAACGCCTGCGCTCAGTCGTCCAACTGCATCCATCTTCTGCGAATGCCGCAGGCTTTCTTCCAGCGCCGTCTGCATGGTGCGATCTGACATTGCGCCAATCGCCCGGCGAGCGTTGCCCTCGTCATCACGGATCATGTAGCCCCGATCGACAACGCTCGAATAAGAACCGTCGGAATTCCTGAATTTGTACGCCGTCTCCCAGATATCAGCGCCGCCATCGACAGCAGCATGGAAACTGTCAACAACCCGCTCCCTGTCCTCCGGATGCACGCGCTCTTCCCACCACGTCAGGTCACCACGTACCTGGTCCGGGCTGTACCCGAACAGACTATGAACTGATTCATTCCAGACCAGCTTGTTGGTCGCCACGTCGAGATCCCAAACGGCGTCATTGGTAGCTTTTGCCACATAGCTGTACCGCTCGTTGGTCTCCAGCAGCGCGGACTCGCGCGCATGCTCGCGGGTTACATCGGAAATGACCGCGACGATTCCGATGATCTCGCCGGTCGAGTTCGCGACAGGATAGAACATTCCGTTGAGTCGGCGTACTTCCGGATCGATGTCTCCGCCGCGCAGGATCTCGACGTCTGGGCAGGGCTGGCCGGTCTCGAGAATCCTCTCGAGCACCGGAGTGACCTGCGGGGCGAACGAAGGTGCAACGTCCTCAACTTTCTTTCCGACGTACGCGCGCGGGTCGCCGCCATTCCAGCGCGCCACGAGCGAATTGAGCCTAATGATGCGGAGATTCCGGTCCCAGAATATGAAGCCGAGCGGCGCGCTGTTCAGTGCGCCCGAGAAGAATGCTTCGGTCTGCCGTTGTTTCTCTGTGACCTTATGCAGCTCGTCGTACGCTGCCTGCGTCGCGACACGGATTCCGATTTCAGTGTCGGTGCGCGCCATCTCCCGCTCGGCTTTGCGCTCCAGCCCTGCGCGTTCGTGATCCAGCTGCTCTTTCCGCGCATCGAGCCGGTTCAGCTCGTCGGCAGCTTTCCACATCACCAGTGAAAAAACGATAGCGGTGATTGCTGAAGACAGCGCTGCCTGCATCGATGCGTTCTCTGGGGAGAGCATCTGGGTTATGTGCAGTGCCCCAAGCGCGAAAGGCACGATAAAGACGAAGGGCAAAATCTTCCCAATTAGCTGCCCCCCTGCGCCGCGTGATATGAAAGGCCGCACAAGCCGCGAATCCGGCTGCAGCAGCATTCCTCCGAGGGCGAGCAGGAATGTCAGTCCAACGGCGGGAAGAGGGACCTGGAGCGCATGTCCCAGTCCGCTGATTGGAAGGGCGCCGTACGCGTAGGTAAAAATTCCAGTCAGGGCCAGGGCTGCGGATATGAAAAATGTGACGTCACCGAAGAGTGAGAACTTTCTGTCCCTGCCGCGTCCGATAGCTAAACCGGCGCCGAGCAGGGTTACGGTGGCTGCCGAAAGCTTGGTCATGCGGACGTCCAGGGCGCGCGGGCGAATGAGCATTTCGTCGGGCACGAAAAACAGGTCGAATGCGAGACCCGCGCTCGTCCAGTGTTCGATGAGAGTTGCTGCACCGAGCAGTGCTGCAAGCAGGCCTGCAATCCTGCCGGCGAGGAAGAAGCTGTTGCGCTGTTTTTCGGGCGCTATCGCGAGGAGAGTGAGCGCAGGGCCGAGGAGAATCAGTGCAAGCGCGCCATTTGGCTTGAGTGGGGCTCCCGGCAGCATTAGTCGTGCGAGCGAGGGATTGGCGGTGAGCCAGCCAATGAAGCTCAGCGACCCGAGCGCTGCGGAAACTGCGCCGATCCAGATGGGAATTCGTAGCAGCCGCTCACGCATCATCGTCCAAAAATAGCGAGAATAGACTGTTGAAGTCACTGCAGTCTGTTGTGGCGCATCCCGTACCGCGCTGTATTTTCGAGTTCATGCACATTCTGAAGCCCGCCGTTCTGCTCTGTTTGTCGGCCGTGTTCGCGTGTGACGCGGGTGCGCAGGAATCGCTGAGGGTAAAGGTAGTTGCGGCCAACGGATTGCCCCTCTCCGGCGCTTTGGTCGCCTTGGTGGATCAATCCAGCACATCCTTCGCGGAAGGTCTTACAGGCGAAGCAGGGACCAGAACGCTCAGCGCTTCTCCTGGCACATACCGTTTGCGCGTACGACGCATTGGTTACCAACCATTCTTTTCTGATCCCGTGACGCTGCCGCGGACTGGTGAGTTTGTTGTCAGGGTGGATGACCGGCGGGTCGTGCTTAGCACGATGGTCATCTCGGCAAGCACACGATGCGGAAAGGTGGACAGAGACGGGGAAGCGCTTGCTTCGGTGTGGGAAGAAATTTCCAAGGCGCTCAGGTCCAGTCAGCTGACCACGGAAGATCTCACCAACCTCGCGCAGGCTAAGGTCTACCGGAAAGAGTTCGATGAGTTTGGTCTCGTCACGCGAAGCGATTCCATCCTGGTGCCCATCGGGAAGCAGAAGCCGTTCAGTGCGATTGAACCCGAATCGCTTGCGAAGGACGGATACGTTCGCGGCAACCAGCTGAAAGGATGGGAATATTTTGGTGTGGACGAGACAGTTCTCCTTTCCGGATCTTTCATTGCGACCCATTGTTTCCGGCTCCGCCGAGACAAAGCGCGACCAGGCCAGGTAGGATTGGCGTTCGAGCCCGAAGAAGGGCGCAGGAAGGCGGACGTGCACGGAGTTCTCTGGGTTGATGAGAATGCTTCAGAGCTGCGCGACATCGAGTTCAGCTTCACCAACGCGGGACTGCTCACGCGCTTCAGCGCAAACGGCCAGACAAAATTCCAGAGACTGCCTTCAGGCGCATGGATAATTCAGGAGTGGAAGCTGCGTGCTCCCATCCTCACGATACGGCCCGGCGCGCGCGAGCGAGTCGTTGTGACAGGATACGTTGAGGATGGCGGTGGCGTGGTCATCTCTTCGATCCCCCGGTCCCCGCGCTCAAAAGAGTGATACGGCTATTGATTTGATGATGGCGCCGAGCGTATGCTGTAGGTAATTGAAAGCGTCCTGAATCTGGAGCGCTTTTGCCGGTAACTGCCAAACTTTCACGCAAGTTCTACGAGCGATTCGGGGACGAGATCACCGGTGAGCTTGTAGACTGGTTCAACGCCGTGGACACTACCTACCAGAATCATCTCCGGGAATTGAACGACTTGAACTGGGAACGGTTCAAGGCGCATCTGGACGGCGAAATCAATTCGCTAGGATCTGAGCTGCGCGGCGAAATGACTGAGCTGCGCGCCGAGATGCAAGCCGGGTTCGCCCAGATCCGACTGGAGATGGAGCGTTTCCGCAGCAGCATGCTGAAGTGGATGTTCGTCTACTGGACCGCAACGATTGCCGCGATACTCGGGTTCCTCTACACCGTCCCGCCTCGCTAAATAGGGCCCACTTATCTATAGTAGCACACCCCCGGCAACTTAGCGTGCTAACCGGTTGTATATCATGGTGTTAGCACCGTTAACGGCATCTCCCTAAACTTCACCTCCGCTGAGCTTGTGAAAAAAGTCACAAGCCTTAAATTTCGGGGTAGGAGTGAATGAGGAGAACGAGTCAAAGGAGAGGCCCCGTGGCCGATTTCGAGGTAGGAGACAAGAAATCCCAGGGCATTTCCGGCAGCGATTTCGCCGGAATCGGAGTCCAGTTTGCGGTTGTTCTGCTCGGTGGGGTCTTTCTCGGACAATGGCTCGACAAAAAATTCGGAACGAGCCCGGTACTGACGATTGTTTGTCTCTTTGTTGGTGCGGCCGCAGCGTTCTACTCGATGTACCGCAAGCTTATGGCAGCAAACGCAGCTGAAGATGCTGCGCGGAACGCAAGGAAAGGGAAGTGAAGGCGGGTGCTATGTATGCAGC
>JACDDZ010000201.1 GCA_013816695.1 Gemmatimonadaceae bacterium | reverse complement strand
CCAGCGCGTTTCACGATCGCGGTCAACGAATAGGACTCATCTGGCTCGACGCTCACGCCGACATTCACACAACAGATTCTTCAGAAACAGGAAACATTCACGGCATGCCACTGGCCCATCTCCTCGGTCATGGAGATCCGGAGCTTTCATCGATCTCCCGCGCCAAACCTGCAGTGCTCGCCAGGAATACGGCCCTCGTTGGAATTCGCGACCTCGATCCTTCCGAGAAACGTCATGTCCAGGAATTCGGGATCGCTGCGTTCACAATGCGAGAGATCGATGAGCGGGGACTGAAAGCAGTCATGACCGACGCGTTGGCGATAGCACTGGATGGAACTGCCGGTGTGCACATTTCGTGTGACCTGGACTGGCTCGATCCGTACGAAGCACCCGGCGTTGGAACTCCAGTCCCCGGGGGAGCGACCTTCAGGGAAGGGCACCTCGCCATGGAGTTGGTTTCCGACACTGGCAAGCTCGTCGGAATCGACCTGGTGGAAAACAATCCTACGCTCGATTTGCGCAACACAACCGCCGAGCTTTCAGTCGATTTGGTTAGAAGCCTCTTCGGCCGGAAAATTCTTTAGCGTTACTGTCGGCAGGGAGAGAGCGGATTTGGTCGCGGCCGGTTGACGCGCGGACGATCTGTTCTGTTCGCCAGCGCTGCAACCACATCGTGAACAAACCCGGCTACGCGTGAAAGAGCATCGTAGTCGATGTACTCGGCTTCGTCGGTGACTACGTGGTAGTCCTGGTGATACCCGCGCGAGAAATACACTATCGGAATACCATGCCGGGCGTAATTCTGGTGGTCGCTTCGGCAGTACCGGTTTTGCGCGTGTCCGGGAGCGTCGAAGCTCAAATCGATTTCCCATGGAACCGTGCGTGCGCCATTCACTGAGTCGACGACGTCTCCAAGCTCTGTTGAAAGCCGCCGCATTCCAATTGCCTGCAGGTTAAGTGGTCCGCCCGTCGGCGTGTCTTCCTTTCGACCGCGGCCAACCATGTCCATGTTGACCTGCGCGACAATTTTGTCACGCGGTACCGTTGTATGGCCGGTGAAATACATCGACCCCAGCAATCCGGATTCTTCGCCTGTGTGCCAAACGAACAGGATCGATCGCCGCCCCCGCGGCTGTGAGGCAAACTGCTCCGCGATTTCAAGAAGTGCAGTCGATCCCGACCCATCGTCGTCGGCGCCATTGAATATTGAATCCATGCGTGGCGGCCGAATCTTTCGAAGACTGTCGCGCAGGGAGAGAATTGTTCTCCACTGTGCCGCTGTCGGCGTGGCCGCGCGGGTCTGGTTTCCTTCAGGGCGCATGACACGATTGAAGGCTCTCAGTGAATCATGCTCGACCGGTCCTGATGCGACTCCGATGTGATCGCTGTGAGCTCCGACAGCGACGTATTCACTGGAGAGAAATGGATCGGTACCGCGCCGCATCGCGACAACATTGCGTGCCGGTGCTTTCACTGCGCTGTCCACAAACCCAATACGTGATTCAACCGGTAAGCCAGTGGCGCCTGGATTGAGTCCACCCAGGTCCCGCCCCATCAGTTTGCGCGCAGCCAGTGTGGTTATGAGGATTCCACCGGGGCCGCGCGACGACACAACGCTTTCCGATATTCCTGAGCCCTGTCGCTGAAAAGACTGGGGACTGGACTGCAGGTCCAGTGATGCGATGGCAATTCCGGCGGCACCCGGATATTTCATTGCTTCCGTTCCGCCCGCCGTAGTATAGGTCGCGGTTGGCTGGCCATTGCTTCCCAATGGAGCATCAAGCACAACGAGCTTGCCTGCGACGAGAGCCTTGTCCAGAACCACGGTAGTGTCACCGGCTCGGCCACCGAAGACTGCCTGCAAGCCAGCGATGTCGATTCGAGTTCCCACTCGCGCTGTCGATGTCGGCCGGAAGGGAACGAAGTCCTTGAAAATCCCGAGTGTGTCGGTGCCTGCGATCAAACGTGACGACGAATCCGGTCGGCGCATTACCATCGGCACAACCTGGAAGTACGTGCCACGGTCGCCGGCAGGTTCGAGACCCATCCTCGCGGCCTCGCGACCGAGATATTCGGTCATCTTGAAATTGCCCACGGTTCCTGACTGTCGTCCCAGCATCGAGTCATCAGCAATGACGTAAATCCGGGAGCGAACGTCTGATGGCGTTATTGCGGGCGTTGTTCCCGGGCGGGCTCCGCGAACTCCGGGGAGGCACGCGGCCAGCAAGATTAGCGCGCCGCAAATTGGCAGAGTACGAGGCATCATTCCTGGTGGTAGGATGCGCCCGGAGGGACTCGAACCCCCAACCTTCTGATCCGAAGTCAGACGCTCTATCCGATTGAGCTACGGGCGCAATGGAAAAAATTAACGCATATTCCGGCGGAAAATATGGCGCAAACACCCATACTCGGCGCCAAAGGCGTAGAAGCGAGTGGTCTTCAATAGCATACCTACTTTCATGCGCACTCCACACTCGATCCGATTTGCTCTCCCCAGGGAGCGTCCGAGCCGGGTTGGTTAGATTGCAAAAGGTGACCTGTAGTCGCAAATTCCCGATCGGACTTCGTCTCAAAGCGAAGTAAACACTGGGACACTCTGAATGACATGAGCAAAGGCAGCGAACGCCGAGCGACAACAGCGGTAGATCGACGTTCCCGGGAATCCAGTCAAACACCGGCAAAACTTTTCCGCTCTGAAGTAATTCTCGTCGAAGATGATCGCGAGCTGGCTGATCTGATTTGCTTCGCGCTCGAATCTGTCGGTGTTACAGTTACGATTTTTAACAACGGCGTCGATGCCCTTGATGGACTCGCTGCACTTCCTGAAAGGGAAGTTCGCCGACTTGTACTCCTTTCGGTCGACATTGGCGGGATCGACGGACACACATTGCATGAACGGCTCATATCTCTGCGACCGGATGCTTTTCTCGTGGCATTCATGAGCTCTCGCGCTAGCGAGGCGGATCAGATCCGGGCCCTTCGTGGCGGGGCGATCGACTATCTCGTGAAGCCGGTCAGCATGCATGTACTGATTGAAAAGGTCCGTGTCTGGCAGACTATCATCTCCGGGGATCAGTGATACGGTTGTTCGTTCTGGTCGTGATCGCCGCAGTCCAGATCGCATTTATCATTGCCACGCTGATTCTCCTCTTTGTGACCCGGTGGCGAGGTCGTCGCACGGTTGCCGACAATGAGGATGCCACCGCCGTCGTTGCCGGCCCGCTCCGATCCATCATGTTATGGGAGGACAATGGTGAGCAATTGGCCGCTGCGCTTTCCACGCTCAAGCCCCACGTTGCGGCCAACCAACTTATCGCTGTCGGAGGCTCAAGACTTTCGTCCGATCAGCTGCGGGCTGTTGGGCGCCATGTTCGATCCTCCGGCTGGGCAGAACGCATACTGTCGCAATTCGATTCAAGACATTGGTGGGAGCGGATGGAAGCGGCCCGGCTGCTTGCGATGATCGGCGACGAACGCGACACGCGAATTGTGGCTTGCCTGGTTACGGATCCCAATCCCGCGGTGGCGAGCGCAGCAACAGCCGCAATCGCCGGTCGCGCTGATCCTGCGTTTGTTCGGGCGGTCGCGACAGCTTTGCCGTCCCAGCCGTCAACGGTGCGACAGCAGCAGGCGGTCGCCCTGAAGGGACATTCCGAAATGGCGACGGCAGTGGTTGTGGAATTGCTTGCGCAAGAGGGCTGCTCCCCGCAGGAATTGCGCGGCTGGATACAGCTTGCAGAAACCCTGGGGACTCCCGGTGCGCTTCTGGCCGTCGTCCGGTACGCATCCCATGAGGACGCCGAGGTACGTACCAGCGCCGCGCGGGCGCTTCGCGCCTGTTTTTTCCCGGATGCCGTCGAGGCGGCTATTCATCTCCTCAGCGACAATGACTGGCGCGTGCGTGCTGCTGCCGCCCGCGCGGTGGGAGCTCTCAACGCTG
>JACDDZ010000200.1 GCA_013816695.1 Gemmatimonadaceae bacterium | reverse complement strand
AGCAAGGCGACTTTTGGAAGAAGCGTTAAAAGACAACAATACTTTGGCAGAAGCACACTATACTTTAGGACAGGTTCTTGAGAGGCAGGGAGACAGGACCCAGGCTATTGCCGAGTACAGGGCATTTCTGGGCACCAGTCGGGGTAAGTTCGCGAAACAGGAAATTCAGGTTCGCCAACATTTGAGAGATCTGGGCACCAATGCGCCAAACGAGTAGCGTGAGAAGGGGAATTGTGAAGCAGGGCTTGCTTGCGGCGTGCGCGCTGGAGCTGGCTGCCTGCGCGGTCCCGCACGCCGTCGTGATAACGCCCGTGCCCGTCGCAGCACCCGCCCCGCCTGAGCTTGCTACACTGCCATCTGAACAGGTCATAGTTCCGACCAAGCCTGTCACGCCACTTGAGGCGCCTCCTTTCAGATCCACCGCGCGCATTTCCCTGAATGCGAGGAATGCGGACGTACGGGAGTTGCTGCCGGCGTTGGCCTCAGCTGCTGGAATTTCATTAGTGCTGGGGCCAGACGTGTCGGGGCGAGTGAGCGTAAACCTCCGGAATGTCCTGGCTATCGATGCTTTGCGGGCGGTGATCGATGAAGCGGGACTGTCAGTGGGAACGCCCGTTATCGAGGTTCCCTTCGGACCTGTGGTGTTCTACCAGCTTCCCGTAAACGTGAACACGGCGAGCGCCTCGACGATCAAGCTGCGCTTCGGCGTTAGCGACGAGCTTGCAGGTTGGGTAGTGGCGGCGCGCACCAAATAGATATTGAAGGTAGGGGACAAAGAAAAAGGAGCCGCTCCAGCTGGAGCGGCTCCTTTCTTTTATCTATGCCCTATCTGCTTCTTACTGCAGCGGAATCATCAGGAAGGTAAGGGTCGTGGACGTTCCAGACACGGCATAGCGAATCGCGCCGGTGGTCGACTGAGTACCTGAAGTTGTGTTTCCTTCGTCGAAGATCTTGTTGATCTCGAGGAAGCCGTCGTTCGTGACGTTGTCAACAACCGTCGAGAGATAGCGGCTGCCATTGTCTCCGTTGACACTTTTGATGAACGCATTCGAGATCGATCCGCCACCGGTGGAGTTTACAACATCACGATTCACGTATGGTCCCTTCCAGCGGGCTGCCAAAGCAACGCCGAACACGTCGCCATTGATATCGACGGAACCACTACTCGGCGCCGTGATCAGCTGGGCGATATCCTTGGGAAGGCGGTGAGTGTCTGTGCCGAACGTTTCCACTCCCGTGCGAAGCGAGTTCAAGTCGGATGCGAGCCGTCCAGTGTCGCCGCGGCTCATTTGGTTGAACAGCGCGGGAAGAAGCACACCTGCCAGGACCGCCACAATGGCGATAGTGACGAGGACTTCGACGAGAGTGAAGCCGGAGCGATTGGAGCGTGATCTGTTGGTCATGTTCGGGATTTGTGAGTTGAATGATGAATGTCTTTCCGGAACTCTGAAGCGGCCTATTGAATTGGTAGCGCGAAGTACGTGACCGTTGTAGACGGAACATTGTATCGGACAAGTCCTGTGGTAGAGGCAGTGGACGAGCTGTAACCTTCATCCAGAATGTCCTCCAGGCGAATCCAGTCCGCAGTGGAGATCCCGGTGATGGAGATGGCGAGATAATCCACACCATTGCCCGGCGTGTTCGTGACCTTGGTAAACGCGGTCGAGATAGTTCCCACGCTTGTGGCTGACACCACATCCTTGGCCACGTATGGCCCTTTCCACTTGCCGATCAATCCGCTGGGAATTGTACTTCCGAGCAGGTCAGTGGGCGTGCCCGACATTACGGTCGTCAACTGCGTCATGCTGGCCGGATAGCGATGGACATCCGAAATGTACGCCTGAGCGCCGGTTTGAATGTTCGTGAGGTCCTGCGCCACACGGCCTGCATCGCCTTTCGCCAACTGGCTGTTGAGAGACGGCAGCAGCACGGCAGCCATGACGGCAATGATCGCGAGTGTCACTAATACTTCAGCCAAGGTAAACCCGCGCTTAACTGCTTTGCGGGGCGAGCCAGAATCGTTAGTCATTTTTTTTCCCAGAAAATGGATTTCCATGAGGTGGAGAGTAAACCGGGTGCGTAACACTACCATTACACCGACTAGAGTGTGTGTTACGGGCAATCGCTATATTTGATTATGCGTTATATCACCGTTAGGTGGCAGTCCTGAGCGACCCGAGCTTCAGGGTTAGGCTCTTTGGGCAGCCCTCCTTGCTCTTAGCCAGCCCTGACGGTGCGACTATGGGTCCCGGGAAGCCGATCGCCATGCTGGCGTACCTGCTTCTGGAAGGTGAAACCAGTCGGGATAAGCTGATCGAGCTTCTATGGGGAGACCAAACCGACAAGAACGCCCGCAATGCGTTCCGTCAAACGCTATACCGGCTCAGGGCAGCCTTGGGGGAAGGCAATCTGGAGGCAAATTCCGAGACTGTTGCTATTCCTTCCGGTAATCAGCCTCAGAGCGATGTTAGCCAATTTGAAGCACTGCTTCAGGCCGGCAGGTCGGAGGACGCCCTTTCAGTGTATCGCGGGCCTTTTTTGGACGGGTTGGGTCTCGACGAGGGGAATTTTGGCCAGTGGGTGTCAATGCGGCGCCACAATTTCGAGGCAAAGTTTCACGGAGCCCTCAGACGGGGAATTGCTGCCAGGCTGGAGCGCGGAGACCCTCAAGGCGCCATTGACCTGGCGCTTCAACTTGCGACTAGCGCTCCGCTGGAGGCTGATGCTGCGCTTCTGACTTTCAACACCCTGGTTAATGCCGGAAGGTTGGATGAAGGGAGGGCTCACCTGGAGATGTTCACGACCAGGTATCGCCAGGAATTTCAGGAGGAGCCGCCGGTCGAGGTTCGCGAAACAATTGGACGACTGCGCAAACATGCACGCGTCGAGTCCAACACTCCGGGAGCGGAGAACCGGCAAGCTGTGGGAGTCATAGGTCGCGAGGCTGAACTTGGGAAGCTGGCGGTTGCATTCAATCAGGTCCGAAAAGGAAGCGGCGCGGGCTTTCTGATCGAAGGGCCGGCGGGTGTTGGAAAGTCGGCGATGGTGGGCGAGTTTATGCGCCGCGCTGCGACCTCAGGTCCAATTCTTCTCCTCACCGGACAGGAACACACAGCCGGTTCGCGAATTCCATTTGCATCCATTGCGAGCGCGTTGCGGGGGACGCTAAACGCTCCGGGACTTTCAGGAGCGAGCCGCCACCTGCTGGCGGACGCCAGCCGGTTGCTCCCTGAGCTGCGCGATCAATTCGATTTACCCGAGACAGAGCAGACAGACCGCGAAGCTTCGCGGGTGCGGCTATTCGAAGGTCTCGCTGCCCTGCTCGATGCGGTGGCTTATGAGCAACCAGTTTGTGTGGTGCTGGAAGACTTTCATAACGCCGCGCGGGAAAGCAGGGACCTGGTCCAATACCTTGCCGGTCGGCTTACCGGCGTGAGCGTGATGTTCGTCGTGTGTTACCGCACAGACAAAGTCGCACAGTCAAAGACGCCGGGTGACATCAGCGATGACAATAGCTGGATTCCGCCCAGTTTTACGAGACTTCCTCTCGGACCTCTGACGATGGACGCGGTGAAGTCACTGATCAGCGGAACAATTGACAGTGATATTCTCTCTGAAGCCGACATAGCGCAGCTTGCAGAATTATCAGGGGGTATTCCGTATCGTGCGCTGGAGCTAGCACGCCAGGCAGGCGGCGGAATGAATCCCGGCGCTGTTCCAACAACCCTGCCTGACGCTCTTTGGGCCCGACTGCAGGGATTTTCGCCGGCGCAGCAGCGATTGTTTCTGGCGTGCGCGCTAGTTGAGCGACCGATCCATATTCGCATAGCTGCTGCGGCTGCGCATATATCGGATTCCGCAGCACTTGACGGCGTCCTTGCTCTTGAAGCCGCAGGATTGCTCACCCAAACGGTTGACGGTGTGCGCCCTACCCACGATTTCGCGGCAACGCTTGCGCTCAAGGGAACGGGTCCGGCAGGCTTGGCCCTGCTGG
>JACDDZ010000199.1 GCA_013816695.1 Gemmatimonadaceae bacterium | reverse complement strand
CTGAAATCGTGAAGAGGACGATTGCTGGAACAAAGCCCGGCTCGATAATCCTGCTGCATGATGGCGACGGGTACGATCCCGAGGGCGACAGAATGCAGACCGCGGAAGCTGTTCCCCTGATCATCGACGAGCTTGTGGCCAGAGGTTTCAGGTTCGAGACACTTCCCTCCTGAAATGAATCCGAAAGCTTCAAAGCTGCTCCGCTGGGGCCTATCGGCGGTGATCATTGTCTTCCTGGTAATATTTGCACGGACGATTGACTGGGGTCAGGCGTGGACGTCAATCAGGAGCGCGTCGCCCCCGCTGCTATTGATTGCCCTCGCGGTGAATACGCTTTCCATCGCTGTAAAGGGGTTGCGGTGGTGGATATTCCTGCGGCCCGCGGGCTCACCCTCGCTAGCGCTCGCAATGCGAGCGACTCTCGCGGGCGCGGGACTTAACAACGTGCTCGTTGCGAATGGTGGCGATGCCGCGCGTGTGGTCTTCGTGTCACGAGCTAGTGGCGTACCGAGCGAAAGAATTCTGGCAACACTTGCTCTGGAGCGACTGTTCGATCCGGTTGGGTTTGTGATTCTGCTCGTGGGTGGTTCAATGCTCTTTGAACTTCCAGTCGCCCTCGAACGCTGGCGTCTGCCGGCTCAGATTCTTCTTGTCGTACTGGCGATTCTCCTTGCGGCCTTCGTTTACTGGTCGAGAAACGCAGCCCCTTCCGATGTAGTCGCAGAGCGGGCTCAACCTACTACAGCGTGGGGACGAATCAGGCGGTATTTGGGAGACTTCGGTCGAAGCACGCGCTCACTGACAACCGGTCCGCGTTTCCTCGCCGCCCTTTTGCTCTCCCTGATCTCCTGGATCGGTCAGTTGGCGACCTTTCATTATGCTGCGCAGGCGGCGCACGTGAACATGCCGCTTGCGGGAAGCCTCGCTTGCCTGCTCGCGATTAATCTTGGGCTTGTGATTCGTGCGACGCCTGGAAATGTCGGATTCTTTCAGTTCGTCTACGCTTTAAGTGCCGAGCAGTTCGGAGTGGCGCGGCCCGATGCAATCGCTGTGTCTCTACTCATTCAGACGCTGCAGATAATTCCCATGACTCTTTTGGGGGTGGCACTTGCTCCGGAATTCATCCTTCGGAAACACAGTGCCAAGGCTGATCTGAACGACGGTCCCGAGAGTCTTTCGGAAGTTATCGTGCCGCCGCGAATTCCTACCGCTGATGAAGTCGAGCAGCTCGACGCTGAGACGGGGCCGCATAAGCCGTAGCGGGTGAGCTCGTTCCCAAAGGGCAGCAACATACTCATGCTCCTACGTAAGGTGACGTATTTGATCGCCCTCGCTGCAACTCTAGCGTTCGCCATGTCACTTCATGGAGTCAAATGAGAAAACTTTGCGTTAGTTCGGTTTTGGGATGTGTCCTGGTTTTATTCGCGGGAAGCAGGAGCGAAGGACAGGACGGAAAGCAGAACCCGTCGACGATCTCAGTCGTTGACACCTCAAAAATCCAGGTGATCACGGTTGGCGACGGCAGCACACTGATAGGACGAGTGGTGCGGGTTGGGGCCGACAGCGTTGAAGTCGAGACCAGCGGAGCGCGAGTAACCTTGTCGCGAGCGGCAATCCGCTCGGTCACCGTGCGGCCGGCATCTGCCATACGGAATGGAGAATACTGGGTTCAGAATCCCAATACGTCCCGCCTGCTATTCGGACCAACCGGACAAACGCTCAAGCGAGGCGAGGGTTACGTCGCCGACTTCGAATTGGTGTTTTTGGGCGGCGCGTATGGGGTCAGCGACAACATCACCATTGGAGGTGGTGTTCTGCTGCCGTCGCCGGGTACCGTGTACTTTATCACTCCCAAGATTGGCTTCAGTCCCTCGCCAAAGGTCCATCTCGCAACCGGTGCAATACTCATCGGTCTTACAGGCGGATCCGAATCGATAGGCGTGTATTACGGAGCCGGGACCTTTGGTGATGCGGATCAGTCGATCACCGCCGGACTGGGCTACGGCTTCTCCGGCACCGATGTGGCGAGCCAACCCGTCTTCATGATTGGCGGCGAAAAGCGATTCTCCAATCGTATGGCAGTCGTAACCGAGAACTACCTGGTTCCCGATCTCAACCCACTCCTTGCGGTGGGAATCCGGTTTATCGGTGAGAAATTGTCGGCTGACCTGGGAGTCATGCAGGTGAGTGATTCGGGTCATTCGACAACAGTGCCGCTCATAAACTTCATGGCAAAGTTTTAGGCCGGACAGGACAAAGGCACCCATCTCCTGGTGCCATTGAATTTCACGCTTGGGAGTCCGGGGCCGCCGAACCTGCGGTAACCCAAATGCGGCGCCCAGCACATTTGCTCGCGGCAATCTGTGTAAGGCACTTAAACACAGAGACCCCAGAGAACGCAGAACGACATATGGGGATCGCTTCAATAACTTCTTGATGGGAACGACGTCTTGAAAGCCGAGAGCAGTCCCCCCAAAACTATTATGAAGATCCATATCTGTCGTTCTGCGTTCTCTGCGGTCTCAGTGGTAGAGCAGTTTCGACGAGACTTTCGCAACTCAAGCGGCTTTCCCCCTTAAGAAAAACAAAAGAGCCGGCCCCTAGGGGCCGGCTCTCTTTACTGATGGAGGCGCGGGGATTCGAACCCCGGTCCGAAAACAGATTCACCACAGCGTCTACGTGCGTATTCCTCTGATTAGTGTCTCCAGTCGCTGGCCAGAGGGCAGCCCACTACTGAACAAGCTCTCTAAAGTTTCGCCGGACGCCGGAAAGCGCGACACCCGCCTATCCCGAATTTGCGATACTCTTTAAACCGCCTCAGGAGGGCTTTCTAAAGAGCAGGTGCAGCAACTCCTAAGAGTTACGCAGCCAGGGCCAAGTTGTTGTTGGCAGTTAAAAATTTACCCGCTTATTTAACCAGGACACGGATGACCTGGGCACGCAGCCACAGCTTCACTAATTCCGTCGAAGCCAGTCGCCCCCGTACTTGAATCTTAGTGGATCGCGACCACCAAGTCAATCGGTCAAATACTGAGAATTCACTTTAAGGGGCTTGCGTAAGCTGAGCCCGGACAAAGGATTACCGATGTTATCGTCAAGACGCGCTTGCGAACAATTTCTTGGCGTAATCAACGGCTCAACAATACCTTTGTGGACAGCATTTCCGCGGACACCATCCACTTTTCGGAGCCTGATTGGAACAGGAAGAATTCACCTTTGGCGGCAAGATCCGACTTACAGCTGTCATCCTCCTGCTCCTCGTATCCATTCTGATTCTCATCCCAGCTCCCACCTATACGCTGTGGAAGCTCGAGATCGGCACCAATGAATGGTCAACCTATCTCGCCATCTTTGCGCTGGCGCTGCTAGTTCCCGGCTGGAAGCGTGGTCGGTACAGCCTTATCTCTTCCCTACTTGCACTTATGGTTTTCTGTATCAGCGCCCTGCCGCTGATACGTGCACTCGAGGTGGGCGAAACCCTTCAGGCGGATCTGGAGAGCGCCTTTGGACCAGCGGTCCCGCGCCAAATAGACGGTGCCCCTGCCCTTATCAAGCCGATCACTCTGCGACTGCTTCTCAGTAACCCGGCAGCACCGAACGTGGATGTGCAAACAGTCAATTACGCGTCGCGGGTTTCGGGGTTTCTCCGAATGGATCTCTACAAGTCCACGGTCCTCCCCGCACCGCGGCCAGTGGTGATCGTCGTGCACGGCGGCTCATGGAATAGCGGCGACCGCACGGACCTTCCTGACCTCAGTTACTATCTGGCCGCGCGCGGTTATTATGTGGCCGCAATCGACTATCGGTTTGCGCCCCAGTTCAAGAATCCGGCGCAGACTGAAGACCTGAACGACGCAATCGACTACCTGAAGCTCCACGCGGGACCTCTCGGCGTCGATCCCAATCGAATCGCGCTGATTGGCCGGTCTGCCGGCGGACATCTCGTGCTTCTGAGCGCGTACACCAAGCACGACCCAAGCATCAAAGGTGTAGTTG
>JACDDZ010000198.1 GCA_013816695.1 Gemmatimonadaceae bacterium | reverse complement strand
TTGCTCTGTATCTGCAGGTTCTCGTGCAGAAACTCCCAGCGGTTCACGTTGTTTGCGTGAATACCACCGACTCGAGCAGCGGCGAGGAAAACGACTGAAGGCTGCTCTTCCTTGAAGAACGCGCGTACGCCCGCCTGGTTGCGAAGATCGAGCTCTTTCTTCGTGCGCGTGACGATGTTGGTGTATCCGTTTTTCTCGAGAACGCGGATGATGGCAGAGCCAACCAGCCCGCGATGTCCAGCAACATAGACCCGTGCCGGGTTTTCCATTTATGCAACCACCGAGCGAACGTTTTCGAGGGTCGCATCGAGCGTGAACGGCTCGCGAGCCTGCACGGCCTTCAGGTCCGCATCGGCCATCATCCGCACCAGCTCCGCGAATTGCACCTTGGGAGTCCAGCCAAGCACTTCACGCGCCTTGCTCGCATCACCGAGCAGAAGATCCACTTCGGTGGGACGGAAATAGCGCGGATCGATTGCAATAAGCTCCTTGCCAGTGACACTGTCGAACCCCACTTCATTCACCCCGTCGCCGCGAAAGTCGAGCTGGAAGCCAAGTCGTTCAAAAGCATGCTGGCAAAACTCTCGAACTGTATGTGTTTCCCCCGTTGCGAGCACAAAATCATCCGCAACATCGTGCTGCAGCATTCTCCACATTCCTTCTACGTAATCGCCTGCGAAGCCCCAGTCGCGTTTCGAGTCCAGATTGCCGAGATAAAGCTTCTCCTGGACTCGTTCACGAATCCTTGCCGCAGCCATCGTGATCTTTCGCGTGACGAACGTCTCGCCACGAATCGGGGACTCGTGATTGAAAAGAATCCCATTGGATGCAAACTGACCGTACGCTTCGCGATAATTGACGCATATCCAATAGGCGTAAAGCTTCGCCACGGCATATGGGGACCGCGGATAGAATGGAGTACGCTCGGTCTGCGGACTCTCCTGCGCCTTGCCATACAATTCCGATGTCGAAGCCTGATAGAAGCGAACCTTGTCGGTCAGCTTGAGGATGCGCAGTGCCTCGAGTAAACGAAGCGTACCGATCGCATCCGAGTTTGCCGTATATTCGGGCGTCTCGAACGAGACCTGTACATGGGACTGGGCGCCGAGGTTGTAAATCTCTTCCGGCTGGGTTTCCTGAACGATCCGGATCAGGTTGGTGGCGTCGGTAAGGTCGCCGTAGTGCAGGTGAAATCGGGAATGTATCTCGTGCGGATCGGAATATATCCCGTCCACGCGCTGCGTATTGAACATCGAGGAGCGGCGCTTGATGCCATGGACCTCATAGCCCTTGCTCAACAGGAAGCGCGCGAGATAAGCGCCGTCCTGGCCCGTGACGCCGGTTATGAGTGCTGTCTTCATTGACCTAATAATACCCATTTCGCCACCCGAATCCGAGCTTCAACAAAGCGCGCTGCCGATCAAAACTGGAAATAGATGAACGACGTCTTGTTGAAGACGCCGAAATAAAGAATGGAGAGAACGAGGCCGTAGTAAATCGGCCACCTTACCCATGCGGGTTTTTCAGCCAGCATGGTCCGCATGCGGGCATGCCGCTGAATAGCATGGACTCCTTCCATCGCAAGAATCGAAAGAATGGCGATTCCGAAGACCGTCTTCCCCGCCCCCAGGTAAACGAGGTCGTTTCTCGCGTTATCAGTATTTCGAAGCGCCAGCTGCAGCTGATTCGGAATGTCGGAAAAGAGATGCGTCGCGATATACCAAGCGTCCGACGCCGTACGGCTCCGGAAGAAAATCCACGCGAAGCAAACCAGCGCGAAGGTTGTTCCAACCTGCAGAACACGAACTGCTGTAGAGGATCCGTCCAGACCAACTGACCTGCGAAATCTCTCACGACGTTGCCGGGTCGCATTGCCGAGAACCAGGTAAGTGCCGTGAAGGGCTCCCCAGATAATGAAAGTCCAGTTCGCGCCGTGCCAGAACCCGCTCACCAGGAAAGTGAGAAAGAGATTGAAGTTTCGGCGCGAAGAGGTGACGCGATTTCCGCCCAGCGGTATGTAGAGGTAGTCGCGGAACCAGGTCGACAGCGAGATGTGCCATCTTTTCCAGAAGTCGGCGATGGTCCTGGAGAAATACGGACGGTTGAAGTTCTCCATGAGGCGGAAGCCCATCACCTGCGCTGCGCCGATCGCCATGTCCGAATAGCCGGAGAAATCACAGTAAATCTGGAAAGCGAAAAACACTGTCGCGATTACGAGGGGCAGCCCTTCGGACCCCGTTGGATTGTTGTACACGTTGTTCACCATGATCGCCAGGCGATCGGCAATCACGACCTTCTTGAACAACCCCCACGCCATCAGCTTCAGCCCGTTTGCAACACGTTGATCGTCGAAGAAATGTGGCGTGCGAAACTGGTGCAGGAGATTCTGGGGGCGCTCAATCGGGCCGGCAACAAGCTGCGGATAGAACATCACGTAAAGCGAGTATATACCAAAATGGCGCTCTGTCTTCTGATGTCCGCGGTACACTTCAATGACGTAGCTAAGTGACTGAAACGTGTGAAAGGAAAGCCCGATTGGAAGCACCCATTTCAATGTCTCCACCGAATAGTTCCAGTGGATCAGCCCGGCGAGCGCGGTAAGATTCGCATTGAAGAAGTTGAAATACTTGAAGACGAACAGCACCAGGCATGTGGATATGATGCTTATGACAAGCCAGCTCTTGCGCCTTCCGCCCGCAGAATCCTCGATGAGAATTCCTGCCGAGTAGTCGATGACGATCGTGATTCCGAGAATGGCGATGTACACCGGCACGAACGCCATGTAAAAAATGCAGCTTGCCAGGAGAAGTAACGCCCAGCGAAACCTGTGCGGTAGCAGGAAATAAAGGGCTGTAACGAGCGGAAAGAAGACCAGGAATTCCGCGCTGTTAAATAGCATTATCCTGGACCCTTCAGGTTGACGAGGCTATTTCGCGCACGCCGTCGATAAGTGGCACTCCGTTACGATGTCCCAACTCCGCGCGTGCCGGCGCATCGTCCACCCAGTTGAGAATACGCGCGGCACGGCGCGGTCGCCGCCGCGACTGTTCGACCGTCGCGCCGGCCACGCTGGCGCAAGTTTCCGCGATTTCGAGAAGCGAGTGTACTCCCCCGCTTCCAACGTTCCACAGTCCCTTTGCGGAAAATTCCACAGCGTTGGCCACCGTCGCTGCCGCATCGTTCAAATGCAGCAGATCAAAGGCATCGTCGAGCGGCGGATCAACGCGAATCCGACCGTCATCGCGCGCCTGGGCAAGAAAGTGCCTGATCAATCCCTGCTTGTAGGCGGCTCCGTAAAGCGACGACAGGCGCAGGATCGCGAGTTCGCACTTCTCCTTACACGCGGCGAGAGCAATCTGCTCTGAAGCCCACTTCGACAGCGCATAGTAGCCCGCGAGAGCCGCATTCGGCTCATCATCTTCCTTCCGCGGCTCCGTCCACGATCCATAGACGAGCGCGCCCGATATCACCACGATTTGCTTGACCTCATTCTGTAATCCCCACTCAACAACGCGCGCCGTTCCGGCGACGTTCACATCCCAGAGTGCCTCGTCACGCTTGTCTTCATCTATCGACGCACGCCGGGCGGCCGCGTGAACGATGGTATGAGGGATCTCACTGGTGGTCGGTCCGTCAGCTTGAGTAACATCCCAGGTCGCCTCGCACGACTCGGGATCATGCCCGCAGGCCAAAACCGTTTTTCCCCTTGCCCTGAGTTCGGCAACTACTGTTCGTCCCAATCCGCCGGAAGCACCGGTCACAAGTACGTCTAGGGCCAGGCTAAAATCTCCCCGCGCTTCATGATTGAAGCACCACTCAAGTCTTCCTCGGACAGATCAGGAATGAACACCTCATTCCAGTATCGCAGCGCAACACCCTTTCGTCGCGGAGGCTGCGACACAGCCTCGCCAAGGACGTAGTTCCTGATCCACATCTCGGGCTCGTTGTAACCGTAGTAAGCGCGAATAGCCGTAGTTCCCGAACAGCGGATATTGAGCTC
>JACDDZ010000005.1 GCA_013816695.1 Gemmatimonadaceae bacterium | reverse complement strand
ATCCTGGAGTCGCCGACCATGTAGGTGAAGCGGCGGGCGGAATCTCAGGAGTGCTGGCGGGCGCGGCAGTAGGATCGGTCGCCGGACCTGTCGGAACGATCATCGGCGGAATCGCGGGAGCGATGGGCGGATGGTGGACTGGACGCGCTGTGGCTGAGGCCGCAACCAGCATCACGGGCGACGATGA
This sequence comes from Gemmatimonadaceae bacterium, assembly GCA_013816695.1. The sequence continues at coordinate 21,968 of JACDDZ010000005.1, read as the reverse complement.
CTCATACTATAAGAACCATTATGAGACGTCCTCAAAGCGTATGGCAGACCGCGGCTACGACGATGTAAAGCCGGCCTACCACCTTGGCCATGTGGCGAGCAGAAATCCGGATTACAAGGATCGCTCGTTCGATCAGGTCGAGGGCGACCTGAAGCGTGGCTGGACTTCGGATTCGAAGCACGGCTCGTGGGACCAGATGCGCGGCTACGCGCAGGAAGGGTACAGCCGAGGCACTTCTTCGTTGCGTAATGCTGGTGAGCGCACGATGAATGCAGCGGATGACATGAAGGATCGCGTGGATGGAAATCCCGCCTCGCGTCCGGGCCCCGACGCTACAGATAGATAGTCCTCTGCAACTCGCTGTAATGAAGCCCCGATTCATCGTGTGAATCGGGGCTTTACATTATCGGGTATGGCGGCGAACTCATCAGTGCGCAGCATCCTGCTGGCAGATTGTGATGTGTACTATGTGCAACTCGCTCGCATAGCTGATCCCGAGGGCGCGGGCCGCGAACCGCTCCTCATTGTAGGCGGATCGGCAGAAAGTCGCGGTGTGGTATGCTCGGCGACATATGAAGCAAGGAAATACGGCGTTCGGTCCGGCATGCCGATCTCACGTGCAGTGCGCCTCTGTCCACAGGCCATGTGCGTGCCCGTTCCACGGGAGCTTTGCTCGGAGAAGAGCGATGAGATAGTGACAGTTTTGAAGCGGTTCGCACCTGAGGTCGAAAGTGCATCGCCTGACGAAGCCTATCTCGATCTCACAACCACGATGCAGACGATCTACAGGGGCCGCACCCTCGATGACATCGCGCATACTATACGGAACGCCGTCCTGCGCGAAACCAGCATACAGATCTCCATGGGTGGCGCGACTAACAAGCTCGTGGCCAAGATGGCCGTGGAACACGCCAAACCCCGCGACGGCGCCGGTGGCAATGGCGTATACGTCGTTCCACCGGGAGAAGAGGCCAGCTACCTGTCGCGACTGGCTCTCGCGGACTTTCCCGGCATCGGTCCCAGGTTTCAGGAAGAGCTTGGCAGGATTGGATGGAACAGGGTGAAAGATGCTATCGGCGTTTCCCTCGATGACCTAAGGCGCAGGCTTGGCGACCGGTCTGGTGAATGGTTGTACGAGACGATTCGTGGAATTGATTCCAGTCCGGTGCATCAGCGTGAAGAGCCCAAGTCGATGGGCCGCGAGGAGACGTTCGCTTCGGACATCATGGGGGACGCTGAGCTCGAGAGAGAAATGCTTCAGTTAGTGGACCGTGTAACGTCTGATCTCAGGGAGAACGGGTACGCCGCGAAGACAATTACCGTACGCATCAAGGATTCAGATTTTACCCTGAGGTCGGCGGCGCGCACATTGGAGGATGTTGTAACGACCTATCATGCGGTCGCGCCCGTTGCGAAGGAACTTTTGCACCAGCTAAGACGGAAGCGTCGAGTAGCGGCACGGCTGGTAGGAGTGTCAGCGTCACATCTTTTCCGCATAGGAGGTGAAGAGCAGTTCGCACTTTTTGACGGCGAGTTTGCAGTCGGTGTCGAGACCAGCAAACATCGTGAGCTCGCGGCCGCTCTGGACAATGTGCGCGAGCGTTACGGACGTGATCTCATAAAGTTCGGCAAGTCCAGGCGTGACGAAGAGTAAATCCGCCCGGCCCACCGCAGCGGTGGTAAGTTCTATCGATATCACCCTTATCAACCGAGGCCTCGATGCGGATAACCAGGAATCAAATTGCGCGGTCGGCTCTCCTCGCCTTTATGGTCGCTGCCCAGGGCTGCGTAAAGGTCGGAGTCAACCGCGTCACCCCGACAACTGGCGCCACAACTGTGATTATCGTGCGCCACGCAGAGAAGGGCATCGACGATCCGCGTGATCCATCGTTGACGCAGTCGGGGAGGGAACGGGCGATTGCCTTGCGCGATGTGCTGATAGATGCAAACGTCTCCGCGATCTACGCGACACAGTACAGACGCAACAGGCAGACGGCCGAACCGCTGGCCCAGCAGCTTGGCCTCACTGTAATCGAACGTCCGGTGAATGCCGCCAACTCAGCAACATACGCCGCCGATATTGCGCGCGAAGTGCTGAACACTAATCAGGGAAAGACAGTAGTTATCGTCGGCCACAGCAATACAGTTCCGCAAATTGTACAGGCATTCAGCAGGGTCGCAGTCAAGGCAATGGAGGACTCCGAGTATGATCACATCTTCATCGTAGTTGTTCCCGCCGGTGGATCTCCCAGCCTCGTAAATGTCCGCTTCGGACGCCCGGCGCCATAACCTGCCCGCTTCACCCAAACCCGTCTTTCCAATGATTCGACGTCTTACAGCCGTTGCCGTCCTCTTGATTACCTCGACTGCTCACGCGCAGTCCGACTCACTTATTCCAGACCTGCGGGCCCTTGTCGGCCGGCCGGGCAGTGAACTAACCAGCGTTGTCAGCCGGTTCTCCGCCGACAGGGAATCGATGTCGCGGCGGTACGACGCAGCCAACTCGCCCGCGCAGCGGCGCGGGATGCGTGAGTTCTATAATGGATGGACACGACGTCTTCCGGAGATCGACTTTGCGCAACTCAGCCAGGAAGGGAGAATCGACTATGTGCTCCTGTCGAATTTCCTGAAGCACCAGCTTGTCCTCCTCGACCGCAGGGATTCGCAGCTCGTCGAGACGTCGGTGCTGGTTCCGTTCGCCGACAGGCTTCTCGCACTACAGGACACACGACGCACACTGGCGCCTGTCAATTCACGCCAGGCGGCGACCACGCTCGCATCGGTTGCTGTCGAGATCGACAGCCTGCGCGCGCGTTACGAGGTAACGGCTACTGCATCCAAAGTGAACAAGGCTGTTGCCAACCGCGCTTCCAATGACGTGGATCGCATTCGCAGAGTGGTCGGCAATTGGTACAAATACTACGACGGGTACGATCCTGTCTTCTCCTGGTGGACGAAGGATCCATACAAGCGCCTGGATGAGTCGCTCACCCGCTACTCAAAAACCCTTCGCGAGAAAGTCGTCGGCTTCAAGCCACAGCAGGCGGGTGGTGCCGCCAACGACGGGCCCATCATCGGAGATCCAATAAACCGGAAGGGACTCGAAGAGGATCTCCGCTATGAAATGATCCCGTACACGCCGGAAGAATTGATTGCCATCGCAGAACGGGAATACGCATTCAGCCTGAGTGAGATGAAGAAGGCGTCAGCTGCCATGGGGTTCGGCGACAACTGGAAAGCGGCAATGGAGAAGGTAAAGAACAGCTACGTTGAGCCGGGAAAGCAGCCCGAGCTGATTCGCGACCTGGCCCGCCAGGCTGAGTCGTTCTTCGCGCAGCACGACTGGGTGACAATTCCGAAACTGGCGCGCGAAGACTGGGGAATGGAGATGATGTCCCCGGAGCGGCAGCGAATCGCTCCCTTCTTTCTCGGCGGCGAATCAATCCTCGTTGCATATCCCACTGCGGACATGACAGAGGAAGAAAAGATGATGAGTCTTCGCGGCAACAACCCGCATTTCTCGCATGCAGTTGTGTTCCATGAACTCAACCCCGGGCACCACCTTCAGGGTTATATGATGGACAGGTACAATACCCACAGGCAGCTCTTCTACACTCCCTTCTGGCTCGAAGGCCAATCGCTGTACTGGGAGATGTTTCTATGGGACCACGGATTTCATACGACGCCCGAGGATCGCATTGGAGCGCTCTTCTGGAGAATGCATCGTAGCGCGCGAATCATTTTTTCTCTCAACTTTCACGCGGGGAAGCTCACGCCCGACCAGGCGATTCAGTTCCTTGTTGACACGGTGAATTTCGAGCGAGCTAACGCGGAGGGCGAAGTGCGCCGTTCATTTGGCGGGGACTATCCGCCGCTCTACCAGATTGCCTACATGATTGGCGGACTGGAGCTGCGCGCGCTCCACAAGGAGTTAGTCGATTCGGGAAAGATGACCGAGCGCGCTTTCCACGATGCGGTTCTGCAGAGCGGACCAATGCCCATTGCAATGGTGCGGGCGCGGCTCGCGAATATTTCGCTGACCAGGGAAGGCGCCGCTGCGTGGAAGTTCGCCAGCGAGCTTCCACCGCCGGTACCGCGCCCTTAGGGGGAAGCGCCTTACGCGCCGGCCAACACCGTATTACTTGACATATACACCGCCCCTGGATTAACGTGGGTGTGTATCATACAGCTAATACGGTACATGGTCATCATAATTGATCAAAACAATGGAGTTCCGGTCTATCGACAGCTCATAGACCAGATCCGGTTTCATATTGCCGGCGGGCTTATCTCGCCCGGCGATGAACTGCCGTCTACGCGCACACTCTCGGAGCAGCTGGGCGTGAATCCCATGACGGTGAGCAAGGCATACAGTCTTCTTGAACAGCAGGGACTGGTAGAGCGGCGACCCGGGCTTCCCCTGATCATAAGGAAGCGCCCGGCGCGGTCCGGAGAAATCAACCGGGACGACCAGCTCCGTAACATGCTCGAACCAGCTGTGGCAGCAGTCCGCCAGCTCGGCATCCCAAACAAAAAAGCAGCCGATGTTTTCCGCACAATGCTGGAAGACACGCCTGTCGGCCGGAGAACAAAATGACTGAGAGCAGGTTTGAATTGCGGAACGTCACCAAGAAATTCGGCAAGACCATCGCATTGGAAGAAGCTTCGTTATCGGTAACGGGTAAGTCGATCATTGGACTAGTGGGAAAGAATGGAAGCGGGAAGACAACGCTGCTTCGCCAGATAACTGGGCTCTACCTCCCAACAAGCGGGGAGTGCAATACGTTCGGAGTGTCAACTGCCAAGCTTGGGCCTAAAGAGCTGTCTCGAATCGGCGCTGTTCAGCAGGACGATGTTTTCCTTGAGTGGATGAAGGTGAGCCAGCTGCTCGGATACGTATCTCATTTCTATGAGAGCTGGGACAAGGATCTCGAGCAACATCTTCTCGATACCCTCGAGTTGAATGAGGATAAGCGCGTAGGCGCCTTGTCTCCAGGAAACAAACAGAAGCTGTCGATGATCATTGCAACATGCCACCATCCCTCGCTGCTGCTGCTCGACGAGCCGCTGAGCGACCTCGACCCGATAGCTCGCCAAACGGTACTGACCAGTCTACTGGATCAGTTTCGGAGTGATGATGTAACGATCGTGATTTCGTCGCACATGCTTCCGGAGCTGGAGCGCATTGCTGACCGTGTAGTGTTTCTCGACCGCGGGCGTATCACGGTTGACGAAGAGCTCGATGCCCTGAAGGAGCAGTATGCCGAGTGGGTTGTAACGCAGGAGGAGGGAAACCTTCCGCGTGAATTCAGGGAAGAGTTTGTGATCACCGCCGAAGGAGATGCCCGTCGTGCGAGACTCTTTGTATCTGACTCACCTGGATTGGCCGATCGATTCGCCAGCCACTACTCAGCGCAGGTCGAGACAAGGCCGGTGAATCTGGAAAAGATATTTGCCATGCTCGGCCGGAGGGACATGCATTGATGATGAGCGTGTATGCACTCGGTAGGCTGTTCTGGCGTCCGGCAGCGCTGGTTCTCCTGTTTCCTGCATTACTGGCTGGTGCCGCGCCCTTCCTGTGGCCTGAAAGCCCGACAATGACTCTGTGGCGCGAGAATCTGGTTGCTGTTCTTGCGGGGTTCATATGCTCCATGGCTGTTGCCGAAATGAAGCGCGGCCTTTTCACCTGGACCCTTCCGCGGATAGACGGCCTGTTTGTGCGGGGCTTTGCGATCGCGTCCACCGTGATTTCACTACCGCTTGCGGTCACATCTGCAATGCTTCTGGGCGCTGAGTTTGGAATAGCATCGCTAGGGGCCGGGATATTGTTTTTTGCCCTGGGAACAGAGATCAATAACAGGGTCAGCAGCAATAATTGCCGGAGGGCGATTCTCGCGTTTCTCGCCTTTTTGTTTTGGCGTCCCGACTACATGCATCGCGTGGCACTATTATCACCCGTCGCATTCGGCATCGTCGCAGCCGGTTTAGCTTATCTAATTTTTCGCCGGGCAGGATCGCCAGATTCCGCGAGGGCGCGCCCGTTTGTGGGCGACCCCCTTCTGGGCCACATGAATGCAGATGCACTCCGGAATTTCTGGTCGAAAAAGGAGGTAAAGAGGCGCGAATGGACGAAACCACTCCTTAATGGAAGCACTACCGACTGGATATTCGCAGTATATCACGAAACCATTAACACGCGATCGGGAGGATGGGCGCGATACGCGAATGTTTCCGTAATCATCGGCGGAGTAATGGCGTACGCGCTAAACGGCCCATGGTTCGTCGCGATGCAAGGCAGCCAGGCAGTGATGTACGGCGGGCTACAACTGCGAACAAACCTTAACTATCCTCTTTCGCGCGACCAGCGCGCCAGGATCTTCTATCTCACTTGTCTTATTGAAAATGCCTATATCACCGGCGCTTCTGCGATACTAATGGTGGTTCTATATACGTTTGGGCCGGGACATCTCACTGGGATTGCAAGCAATAGAGAAGAAGTATCGCCTCTGATAGCGGCGGCCTATGCCATGATGATGTTTGTATTCATGCCGGTCACGCAGTGGGCAAAGATCCAGGGCCCACTAACTCCTCAAGGTGGATTTTCGCAATCACGAGGAATGGTAAAGGCATTCGGGCTTGCGATGGTGTTCGTCATGCTGCAGGTGAGTGTGGCCACGCCGCTGCTGGCGATCAAAATATTCTCGCCGTCCGTTGCATTGCTATTTGTGGCTTTGGCAACGGTGGCAATTCAGGGAATGTTCTGGCTCCTGATTCGGCGTCACTATCGCCGCGCAGATATTGTGCTGCGCGGCAATAGTTGACCACCCATCATTTCTATCTTCGCGACGCTGCTGACCTGTCGCGGATAGGCTTGAACTCTGAAGTTGCGCGATAATTCGGCCAGGCTCTCGAATTGGCGAGCTGCGTTCCGAGCTGGTACAGCGCAGTGACATCCGCGCCGATTCCCGCAAAATTCCAGGTAGCAGCGTCGTATTCGTCAGCTGGCTGGTGGTACGCATCGCGACGGTAAGTGTCAGCGGCAAGCTTTCCGGCCGCGTTCCCCCCGACAATGAGATCTGAGCCGCTGCCCATGTACATCATGGGAACACCTCGCTTCGCCATCGGGAAATGGTCCGAGCGGTAGAAGTAACCCGCTGCTGGGTTTTCATCGGGGCGAATTACACGATTGCTTGCGGCGAGGATTGGAGCGAGAAGATCCTCAAGATCGGTCTGTCCGTATCCAACAACTAGTACATCGCGTGCAGCGCCGGTTGGACTTAGCGCATCAACGTTGACACCTGCAACCGTGGACTCGAGCGGATACACAGGATTCGCGGCGTAATACTCCGAACCCATAAGGCCTTTTTCTTCCGCGGTCCAGAAAGCGAACACCAGCGAGCGCTGCGGCCGCGGACCGGCGCTGAACATGCGCGCGAGCTCCAACACCGCGGCGACACCTGTACCGTTGTCAACTGCACCGTTGTAGATCGAATCACCGCGCGCGTCCTTTCCACCGACGCCGAGATGATCCCAGTGGGCGCCGAAGAGAATCGTCTCATTCGGATGACGGGATCCCGGAATGCGGCCAAGCACATTCTTTGACACGATGGTTTTGCGATTCACCTGATAGCTCGCCGAGAATGTCGCGTTGGAAAGCGTTACCGGCCGGAAAGCGCGAGTCTGGGCGAGTTTCTTGAGCGTCTCATAATCCTGTCCCACGGCGGCAAGCAGGCGGGCTGCGTCGTCGCGCTGAACCCAGCCTTCCATCAGCGGGTGGACCTCATTTGGATTTGCACGCACGATGTCGAACATCGTGTTCGTATTGGAATTCTTGACCGTCGCCCAGCCGTATGACGCGGGTGCTGTTTCGTGAATCACAAGCAGGCCCGCGAGCCCCTGACGCGCTGCTTCCTCGTACTTGTATGTCCAGCGGCCGTAGTATGTCATCGCCTTGCCGCCGAAGTCTCCCTGACCCGTTTCGAAGTCCGGGTCATTGATCAGTACGAGTCCAACCTTGCCCTTCAGGTCTTCGCCCTTGAAGTCGTCCCAGTTTCTTTCGGGAGCTTTCACGCCGTAGCCGAGAAATACGATGGGCGCATTGGCAATGTTTACGCGGTCGACATTCTGCATGGATGCGCGAATGGCAACCTGTTCGCCCTGGCGGAGCGGGACCGTCTGTCCCATCACGGTTACCGACAGCGACGGAGTTCCGACTATGTCAGACTGGTTGAGCGGAACTTCCTGGAACCAGGATCCCTTGGGACCGCCGGGTTGGAGCCCAGCCTCCTTGAGTTGATCGCGAATGTAGTTCACGGTCATTACTTCACCGGCGGTCGCGGGACCGCGTCCCATGAATGCGTCGGAGGAGATCGTGCGAACATCTGCGCTCATCCGGTCCACGTTTGCCGCGATGTTCGCGGGTGCCGTTCCGACCTGGATGCCAGGGGTGCATGCGGCAAATGTGATTACAACAAGAAGGGAGCTGCGGTTGATCATTTCCGGTCCTCAGGGCGGTGGGTTTGTTATCTATAATTGTACCACGCGAACAGCGGAATGTGGCGGGAGTGGAGGCACTAACGGCAGCGATGGCCTACAGTCCGACCAGCTTCCTGAAGCGCGGGTCGGCACGCAGTGGCGCGAATACGGGATGCAACTTCGCGAAGTTCCGCGTGTTATTGGCCGGCTGACGGATTGCGGTTTCAAGCGCAGTGATGGCGTCTGAGTTGGCTCCAGCAATTGTCAGGGCAATCGCGGACGCAAATGCTACGTTAGGAGCGGAATAGGCATCTCGCGATACCGGAGTTTCCTGCATCGCCCGCTTTGCTTCGAAAACTGCTTCATCGCGATGGCCCAGAATTGCGTGCACGATTGCCAGGGCATTGTGAAACCCGCTTTCTCTGGGGTCGGCCTTGGCTGATGCGATGAGCAGTGGCAGCGCCATCGCCGCGTTCGTTCTCGCGGCCGCAACATTTCCGTAGAACATGAAGCAGAGTGCCTTGTACGTATAGAATACGCCCTTGTCGCCCGCATCTTCCGACCACTGAACATCTTGCATCATTGATTTCAGGTCGGGGTCGTTGCCGAGGGGCCACGAGATTCCCAGCAACTGTTGCGCGGCAAAATTGCGGTCAGTGTAATGGCTGACTACCTGTTTCATGGCACCGATCGCAGCAGGCACATTTGCATCTCGGCCGATATGCGCGATCATCAAAATCTGACCTGCCTCGACGCTCTTCGGGTCCAGCACGAGTGCCTGCCGCGCCATCCGTTCAGCCTCGTCGTGTCTGCCTAGAACGTTGTATGTGTATCCAAGATCGGTGTACAGGGAAGGAACCTTCGGCTCAATCTCAAGCGCGCGCTCCATCTGCACGGAAGCGCCGGCAAAATCCCCAGTTCGTCGCTTGATCAAGCCCGAGTAGTACACCGTCAGGAAATCACCCGGGCGCAGCCTCTCGGCAACTGCAAATTCCTCCAGTGCCTTCTGATAGTTGAGGAAGCCATGGTAATAATAGACCCCCAGGGCGAAGTGTCCCTCGGGCAGGTCCGGGTTGATTGAAAGCGCCTTGTCGATTGCGGCCTTCGCCATTTTCAATCGCGCCGCAGACCGGTCGCCAAAGAACCAGAAATATTCGACGTGACCCATTCCGAGCCGCGCGTACGCCTGGGCAAAATTCGGATCTGCTTTAACGGCTTCCTGGAGTGATTCGATCCCGAGCTTGAGGTCCGGCATGCGGGTGGACCCCACGACCAGCTCACTTCCGCGAAGGTAGTAGCTGTACGCCTCCACATTCATTGTCGGGCGCGCCGCGAGTGCATTTTTCTCGGGTGCAACAAGCGCAATGTTGAGGGCACTGGCGACTTCAGTGGCCACCTTGGCCTGGACCTCAAACATTCCGGACAGAACTGTCTGGTAAGCATCAGCCCAGACCTGCGTGCCATCGGATGCACGGAGGAGCGCGGGACTCACGCGTACCAGCTCCTTTCCGTCTGCCGACTTATCCCAGCGCACGGTTCCTGTCAGCACGTAATCCACTCCCAGCTCTTTCGCAATCTCCTGGGGAGATTTGGTGCTGGCTGCGTATGTACGAGCGCTCTGTCGGCCGATTACGCGCAGCGAGCGAATAGAAGAAAGGCGATTGGTGATTTCTTCTGTCATGCCGTCTGTGAATTCCTGGCCTTCTTCTCTTCCGCGATTCTCAAATGGCAGCACGGCGATGCCTGGAACTGCCGCAGGTTCTGCAACGACCGGAGCTGACTTGCCGCCTGCGAATTTCATGGTCGCGAATGCAATGATTGCAGCTGCGACGAGGGCGGCCGCGCCAATTGTCACTGCTTTTGGGATACCGCGCTTCGCTGCCGCTGGGTGAAGCGAGGTCGGAGTCATTCCACCACTCGGAGTGGACAGCGCATCCAGCTCGTGGACGACATCGGCCGCCGTCTGGGGGCGATCTGCAGCCCGCTTCTCGAGACAGCACATCACAAGATTGGCCAGCAAGGGCGGAATAGTCGCCCGTCTTTTCGTGACGTTATCCGGACTCTCGGTGACATGGGCTGCGAGCATTGCCTGTGGCGAGCGTCCCGAGAAGGGAGTCGCTCCGGTCAGCATTTCGTATGCAACAACTCCGAGAGCGTAGATGTCTGCGCGATGGTCTGTGTTCGGGTCAGCCGTGGCCTGTTCGGGTGCCATGTAGGCAGGCGTTCCGAGCGCTACGCCGAGGGATGTAAGACTCTGTCCCTGTCTTCCGCCGCTGGATGCTGAAACAGCTTTCGCGACACCGAAATCCGTAACCATCGCCGAGCCGCCGGAAATGAGGATATTCTCCGGCTTGATGTCGCGATGGACTACATGGTTTTCGTGCGCGTATGAAAGGGCAGCGGCCACTTCCCGCAGAATTCTCACAGCTTCAGAAAGTGGAAGCTCTCCGCCGCGAGCCAGCTTGGCGCGGAGTGACTCACCTTTCACGAACGGCATGGTAAAGTAGGGAAGGCCCTGCGTCTCACCCGCGTTCAACAAAGGCACTATATGCGGATGCTGCAGCTGTGCCGCCAGCTGGATCTCGCGCCGGAAGCGGTCGATGCTCACCGAAGCGGCCATGTCGGGCGGAAGAACCTTGACTACAACTTTCCGTCCAAGCGAAGCTTCATGGGCTACGAAGACACGGGACATCCCGCCGCCGCCGAGCTCCTGCTCGAGGACGTACTGGCTGCCTAGTGTTTCCTGGAGTTGGTCGCGCAGTTCTGCCACGTGGTCGGGTTGAAGGAGGCGCTACGATTAAGCGCCTAATCTATGGGAGGGCGCGCGCAAGAGCCACGCTTCTGCGATGGCCACGTGAAAGGGTATCAGGTGTCAAGTTGTCTGTTGTTAGTCTGACAACTGAGCGACTGTAGTTCCTGTTACCCTTCCAACTGGCTGCAAGTGTGTTGGGAGCCATTCGCGGGTTTTCCGGTGTCAGGGTAACGCGAAAATGCCACTTTACGTATTGCATTGATGTTCGCGCCGAGCGTATTCATTAAGAGATTCAGCTTTCCTGATGACTTGAGCGCTGATGCCGGTTACTGCCAAACTTTCCCGCAACTTCTACGAGCGCTTTGGCGACGAGATCGCCGATGAATTCGTAAACTGGTTCAATGCCGTGGATACGACCTATCAAAATCAACTCAGGGAGCTGAACGAGTTGAACTGGCAACGGTTCAGGGCGGAACTGCATGCAACTGTCGCACAATCGGAAGCTCGACTGAGTGATAAGTTCGCAGATTTGATGAAGTGGATGTTCATCTACTGGACGGGCACCGTATTATCCCTTGGCGGGTTGATGATCGCTCTCCTGCGTAGATAGCAGGCGCCCTCCCAAGTAGATTTGCGGATGTGAACCTTCCCATCCGGTGCCTGTGAAATACCGCATTTTTGTAACCGACGAAATCGACCCCGAGGGAGTCGAGCTGCTGGCCGCCGAACCCGGCCTCCAGGTGGACGAGAGCCCGACACTCCCTGCGGATGTTCTCCTGCAAAAGATCGCTGACTACGACGCGATCATAGGACGCAGTGCAACGAAAATTTCCGCCGAGCTGCTTCGAGCTGCTAAGAAACTCAAAGTGGTCGGGCGCGCTGGCGTGGGCGTCGACAACATCGCGATGGATGTCGCGACTGAGCTCGGTGTCGCGGTAATCAATGCCCCTGCAGGTAATACTGTAGCAGTAGCAGAGCTGGTATTCGGCGTTCTTCTCAACATTGTGCGCCATCTCTCACGCGCAGACTCGTCGATGCGCGAAGGACGGTGGGACCGATCGCAGCTCCTGGGCTCCGAGCTGAAAGGTCGCACTCTCGGGATTGTGGGCCTTGGCCGGATTGGGAGCGAAGTCGCCAGCCGCGCGCACGCGTTTGGAATGAAAGTCCTGGCTTATGATCCCTACGTTGCGCGCGGGAGATTCGAATCCTGCCGCGTTGAGCACATCGCTTCGCTCGATGAAATCCTGGCGGAATCGGACGTGCTCACGGTCCACACTCCATTGAACGACGAAACCAGCGGAATGATCGGGCGTCGCGAAATAGGAAAGATCCGCCCGGGCGCAATCGTGCTCAACTTCGCGCGCGGCGGGATCGTAGATGAAGATGCACTGATCGACGCATTGAAAACGGGGAAGCTTGGCGCGGCCGCACTGGATGCATTCAGCAAGGAGCCGCTTCCCAAGGATCATCCGCTCCGTACTCTCCCGAATGTCTTTCTTACGCCGCACATAGGTGCGTCAACAGCGGAAGCGCAGCGTAATGTTGCTGTCGATGCATGTGTCGCTGTGCGTGACGCCCTCCTGCAGGGCGAGCTCGGAAGCTCGATGAATGTTGCGGAAGTGGAGAGCGGACGCTGGAAAGAGATCCAGCCGGCGCTGCGTCTAACGCGCAGGGCTGCGGCGATCGCGCGCGGTGTATTGGCATCGCAGGGAATTACGGCCGTAAGTAAAATCGAAGTTCGCTGTGGCCAGTCGCTCGCAGGATCGCGTGACGCAATTCTCGCCTCCGCCGCCATTGGTGCGCTTGATGCAGTCATGGAAAACGAACGCCTCAATCTCGTGAATGCGCGTCGAGTCGCCGAGGGACGCGGCATCGAGCTCTCTTTCACCGAAACCAGTGCGGCGGGGGAGCCCGGCTTCATTGAGGTCCGGCTCGGCGGGGGAATGCAGGAATTCGCCGTCGCGGGGGTGGGCTCGCGCATCACGCGAATCGGTGCATTTCACGTGGACGTGCAGCCGCGCGATACTCTGCTGATTCTCGCAAATAACGACGTACCCGGCGTCATTGGACAGGTTGGAACGCTGCTCGGTACAGCAGGCGTGAACATCGCCGAATATCACCAGGCTCGCCTTGCGCGCGGCGGACAGGCACTCGCTGCCGTATCGGTGGACGGCGATATCCCCGAGAGCGTTCGGCAAACGCTGCTTCAACTTCCCGAGATTGTTTCTGCTACGGTAGTCCGTTTCAAGGCGGACTGACCGATGAGGCTTGAAGCGGACGCTGACGTTCGCGCCAGCGTAGCCTCCGATGCATCCGGACTTGTGCTCACTCCAGAGAGCGTTGCGCGTCCCGCCTCACTGGAAGAAGTAGTCGAGCTGATCAGGGAGTGCGCGCAGGCGAAACGAGCGGTTACGCCGGCCGGGGGCCAGACCAGTACGACCGGCGCTTCGATTACGGACCAGGGCGTCCTGCTCTCGACACGCTCGCTCAATCAAGTGCTGGGCGTTGATATCAAAGCCAGGACTGTGCGCGTCGAGCCCGGCATTTTGCTCGGTGATCTCAAGAGGCTTGTCGCTGAAGACGGACTCACCTTCGCTCCGGATCCAACCAGTGAAGATGAATGCACAGTAGGCGGGGCAATCGCATGCAATGCGTCGGGTGCACGGACTTTCAAGTTCGGCGCGACGAGAAAACATGTGCGCGCGCTCAAGGTTATCCTCGCGAGCGGTGAGCTTGTCGAGCTTCGGCGCAGCGATCTCGAAAAGAACACTGTCGGCTATGGATTCGCGCAGGATCCGATTGACTGGTTCATTGGCAGCGAGGGAACGCTTGGTGTAATCGTGGAGGCCGAGCTGGCGCTGATTCCGCGGTGTGAAAGCGTTACGGGTCTGGCTATTCCATTTTTGACGGAAGAGTCGGCACTCGAGTTCGTCGCACAGGCCCGCGAAGCGGAAGACTTGTCGCCGCGGTGTCTGGAATTCTTCGGTGAGCTCGCCCTCGAGATTGCGCGTACCGCCGATGACCGTGCGGGGTGGGCTGTTGGAGCGTCTGCGCTCGTTTATACCGAAGATGAAGCACCGGAGCATTTGGAGAAGTGGCTCTCGCACGCGGAAGCTGCGGGTGCCCTCATCGATGACGTGCGGGTGTTCGAGAGTGACGCAGAGCTGCGGCAGGCGCGGCGCATCCGGCACCGGGTTCCTTCTGTAATGAATGAGCGCGGCGCTGCATACAGGTCCGGCGGCGGCCGGAAAGTCTCAACGGACTGGGCGGTTCCTTACCGAAAACTCGGGGACGCAGTAAAGATGGCCAACGCAGTCGCAGACGCTCAGCAGATTGATCGCGCTGTATTGTACGGTCATGCGGGCAACGGACATCCGCACCAGAATTTCATTGCGCGCTCAGCGGAAGAGGTGGCGAGAATTGAACGCGTGGTTGAGGAAACGTTGAAGAACGTGTTAGCCATGGGCGGAACCATTGCTGCCGAGCATGGCATCGGAAAGCTGAAACGAAAGTGGCTCCCGCTGCAGATGACTCCGATGCAAATCGGGATGATGCGGACTGTAAAGCGAGAGCTTGATCCGCACGGCATTCTTGCGCCGGGAAACATTCTTTGACTTTGGATTGATTCACGAGCGAGGCGCGATAACGAACTTGATCGGAAATTCCGTAGCTACCCTTGTCGTGCGCAATAATGACTTGCCTCGATGCTATTTGAATCTGCCTGGCGTCGCAATGTTGTCCATGTTGCATGGTGCCGAGTGGACAAACACAATGCGCCGAGCGTAGACTATGGGAATGGCGATCGCGATGCCGCGGTATACGGTCGAAGACCTCGAACAGCTTCCCGACGACGGGAATCGGTACGAGCTGCTGGACGGCGTACTGCTTGTGACTCCGTCGCCATCCTTTGCGCATCAGTTGATTGCAAGCCGGATTCATGGCGCATTCCTGACAGGCGTCCAAGCCCCAGGACACGGTTATGTTCTGGGACCTGGCGTCGTTGTCCAACATCCGAAGACACAACTTCAGCCTGACATCCTTGTTATTCCTTCGCGCTTCTCACCTAAGGCTGATTGGAAAAATTTGACCGAACATTGGTTGGCCGTCGAAGTGCTGAGTCGTTCCTCTCGCACTTATGACAGGAAATTCAAGCGCGACGCATATCTGGCGCTCGGTGTCAGTGAAGTCTGGCTCGTTGATGGCCGCGAAAAGAGCGTGGAGATTTCCAGGGCGCTCGGGTACTCGGAGATGCGAACAGACACTCTTGAGTGGGTAGCTCCAGTTCAGGGAGTGCGCGTGGTGATCGAGCTTGAGGATCTATTCCTGGGCGTTTAGAGGCTGCGGCGCAGCTACTTGCCCAGCTTCTTGCAGTTTCGTTCCAGTAACGCGGTAACTGTGACTTTGAAGTTTAGTACGATCATACTGGACGTTGACTCTACTCTCAGCCGCATCGAAGGAATCGAATGGCTTGCGCGGCTGCGCGGAGAGGAAGTTTTTGCGCGAATCAACGACGTCACTGAGCGCGCAATGCGTGGGGAGCTTGAGTTTGACGGCGTCTACGCTGCAAGGCTCGATGCGGTCCGTCCCACGCGTGAGGAGATGCAGTCCCTTGCCCTTGCATACGTCGACAATATTTCGCCTGGCGCGGAACAGGCGGTTGCGAGACTAATGGCAGCCGGTGCCCGAGTAATGATCGTGAGCGGGGGAATGCTCGAGCCGGTGCTTCATCTCGCCTCTCATGTAGGAATTTCGTCGGCGGATGTGCACGCGGTGCCGGTATTCTTCGACGAAAATGGAGAATATGCGGGCTATGACCACCAACATCCCTGTTCGAGACAGCTTGGAAAGAGAACCGTTGTGTCAGGGTTGAAGCTCGACCGCCCAATTCTTCTTGTAGGCGACGGGATGACCGACGCGGAAGTCAAGCCGGTGGTGGATAGCTTTGCCGCCTTTACGGGCGCTGTGCGCAGGGAGAAGATCGTGGAGCTTGCGAACTTCGAGATCACTTCTTTCTCCCAGCTTTTTGAGCACATTTCAGCATGACATTTGGCACTTTTTTTCTGCCGGGCCCCACCGAAGTACATCCCGACGTATTGAAGGCGATGGCCCAGCCGATGATTTCGCATCGCGGCCCCGAATTCGAAAAGATTTTTGTGCGGGTCCAGGACGGGATGAAGCAGGTGTTCGTGACGGAGCGTCCGGTATTCGTAAGCACATCATCAGGAACAGGAATGATGGAGGCGGCGATCCGGTGTGCGCCGGCGGGAAAAATCCTGTCCCTGGTGGATGGCGCGTTTTCCGAACGGTTTGCGAACATTGCGGAATCATGCGAGCGGGAAGTCGAGCGGTACGAAGTCCCCTGGGGAGAAATACATGATGTCGCCGAGCTCGAGCGCCGGCTCTCGGCTGGGAAATTTGCGGCAGTTACTGTCGCGCATTCCGAGACATCCTCAGGGGCACTGAATGATGTTCGCGCTCTTTCAGACGCAGCCCACAAGCAGAACACTCTCTGCCTGATCGACTCAGTCAGCGGCCTCGCGGGTGCCGAGCTGAGATTCGACGAGTGGGGCCTGGACTATGTGCTTACGGGATCCCAGAAGGCGCTGGCGCTTCCGCCGGGACTCGCATTTTCGGTCGCCTCCGAAAAATTCATGCAGCTCGCCCGAAGCACGAAAAATCGCGGCGCGTATTTCGACCTGGTAGAGTACGAGGAGTCCACGCTAAACCGGCAGGCACCGAATACGCCTGCGATCTCGCTCTATTTCGCGCTCGACTTCCAGTTGAAAAGGATTCTCGCCGAGGGGATGGAGGTGAGATGGGCGCGCCACCGCGCCATGCAGAAGGAAGTGATTCAGTGGGCAGACCGCACCGGCCTGCGAATCGTAGCCGTACCCGCGGGACGCTCGCCGACTGTCAGCTGCATCGAGCTCCCTAAGGGCGTCGACATGAACAAATTCCTGGATCGCGTGGCCGAACAGGGGATCACGCTAGGAACCGGATACGGCAAGCTCAAATCCAGCACTTTCCGGATCGGCCACATGGGCGATCACACAGTTGATACAGTGCGGCGCTGCCTTGATGCGTGTGACCGCGCCACTACACAAGTGCTTGTGATATAAGGATTTGGTTTAATCCCGACAAAACTTGACGGGATTAGATAGGGAGTCTAGGTTTCGGGGAAATTTCCGAACCTTCGACCGATTCTCAGTTATGCGGATTTGCTTTTTTCTCGTCGCAGTCGCCTTAATTCTCCACGCAACGCCAGGACGCGCGCAGAACGCCTCGTCAACGGATTCACTTGCAGCCGAAGTAGCACGCCTTCGACGGGAAATCGAAACGCTCAAGGCCACCGCCGCACGTCAGGAAGAGCGTCTCATGGAGATCGATGAGCGCACTGAACAGACCGCTCCAGCAACCACCAGCGATTCAGCAAAACGTAAAATTTCCAGCGCCCGCGGAATTTATGGCAAGCCATTCGTAGCCAAGTTTGGAAACCGAACAGCGCTTGGTGGGTACGTTGATTTTGAGTACAGAAACAACTTTACGAAGAAGACCAGCGTTTTCGATCAGCAACGGCTCATTCCATTCATATTCGCTGAAATCACCGATCAGCTGCATTTCGGGACAGAGATCGAGTTCGAGCATGCTCCGAGAATCGAAGTTGAGGATGGTGTTGCAGAAGGCGGTGGAGCGGTGGAAGTCGAGTTTGCTACGCTCGACTATACGCTGAGCGAAGCATTCAATGTTCGCGGAGGCCTGCTTCTCTCTCCGCTTGGCAGGTTCAATCTGGTGCACGATTCACCAATCAACGATCTAACCGATCGGCCACTCATGCACCGGGATATCATTCCCACAACTCTGAGTGAACCCGGTTTTGGATTCTTCGGGACAGTGTATCCGTCCGAACGCGCCGTGCTTTCGTATGAAGCGTATCTTGTGAACGGCTTTACGAGCCACATCATCACCGAAGACGGAGTTCGGGTCCGCGATGGAAGGAGCATTGGCGAGGAGGACAACAACAATGCCAAGTCATTCGTTGGGCGTCTTGCATTTAGTCCCTTTCTCGGCCTCGAGCTTGGCGCTTCGGCACATACCGGAGCATTCGCATCCCGCGATGGCGCCTTCAGGGGGAACGAACGTCTGACCATTGCCGCGCTGGACGCAACTCTGCAGCGTGGTCCGGTGGAACTTCTTGGAGAGTACTCGCAGCTCAGCGCGGATCTGCCGGCGACACTTCGTGCGACCGGAGTGGCTGATGCGCAATCCGGCCTGTACGTGCAGGGGAATCTGCACTTTGGGAGCGGCATTCTTGCTCCCAAGGCAACCTCTGTCTTTACCGGGGTCGTGAGGTACGATCGCGTTGATTTCGATCGTGATGCGGCCGGCGATACTCGCGAACGCGTTACGCTCGGAATCAACTGGCGACCTGTAGGCGAATCGGTTCTCAAGGCCGACTTCCAGTGGAACTGGGCAACCGCCGCAGGGACCGATACCAGAAAGTCTGGCGACCGCGCGCTTCGCCTCTCGATGGCGAGCTACTTCTGATTTACAAAGGTCTGATTTCGGGCATTGCGGTTGGGCTCGCGCTTGCCGCGGCGCCGACGAGCGGTCAAGCTCAGGAAGTCCTTCAAACGCCCACACAGGCGCTCAAGGAAATATTTCCCGAGGCGGCCAGGACGGCTGCCGAAACGCGTGTGCTGACTCCTGCCTCTGTCCGTTCTCTTGCGCTCCAGCTCGGGCGTCCGGTGTCAGATGAACCAAGAGAAATTACGCGAGTTTGGGATGCAGCCGGCAAACTCGCAGGCTATGCAGTTGTCACTGAGGAGATCGGGAAATACAGGCCGATAACTTTTATGGTGGGGGTGACTCCCGCTCTGGCCATCCGCGATGTAGCGGTGCTGGTCTATCGTGAATCGCGTGGAGGGGACATAAAACGAAAGCGGTTTCTGTCGCAGTACCGCGGGAAGACAGTTCGAAATCCCATCGACTCCAACCGGGACATCATTAACATCAGCGGGGCGACGATTTCAGTTCGTTCAATGAACTCTGGAGTAAAAAGGGTTCTCGCCGAACTGAATGTTTTGATCGGACCTCCGGTCCAGAAGTAGACCTGTGACGCAGTATTTCGCCTATCAGCAGTTCAAACTTTGGCGTGCTCCCCTCGCCACAAGGGTACTGCTGACGCTCTTCAATACGATGATGCTGATCGCGACTCTGATTGGCATCGTGATGTATCGCGTGAGAACGAAGCTCACGGTGCTTGGTGCGCAGCAGTGGTACCTTGGAAACGAAATGGGTGCGAAACCGGGAGACGAGCTGCTTTTTGCGCGCACCCTAAAGGAAATGCTGGATGTCACCCACCCTCACGCCTTTTCACAGCCGTTCCTGTTTTTTATTCTCTGTCATATTTTCGCACTTACCCGGGTGCGTGACAGTCTGAAGATCACGGTTTACGTTGCGAGCTTTTCGAGTGTTGCTATCGACCTGGCAGTTCCATATCTAATAAGGTTTGTATCGCCATCGTTTGCGGTGCTCCAGATCGCCAATTATGTAATGATGAGCGTGGCGATCCTGGTGCTGTTCGCTGTTCCGACCTACGAGATGTGGGTGTACAAGGAGCCGGCCAAAGGGTGAAAACCCTCGCCGCTATCCTTATGGCGGCCATTAGCTGCACGCCGCTGCCCAAACCTTCTCAGATTGAAATCAGGCGAGCGTGGCCGATAATGGGCACGATGCTGACTATCACTGTCTGGGGAACCGACTCCCTTGAAATGCTCTCCGCAGTCCAGCGAGGACACGCTGCGGTCATCCTGGTGGATTCGTTGATGAGCAGCTACCGGAATACCAGCGATGTAGCGCGCATTGCCAGGTCACCTGAAAGCCCTGTCCGCGTTTCGAAAGAAACCATTCATGTGCTTCTACACGCGCGCGAGTACTGGGGATTATCCGGTGGCCTTTTCGATCCAACGGCAGGACCGCTAACCACGCTCTGGAAAAACGCGATCGCGTCGGGAACCCTTCCAGCACGCCAGAGCATCGATTCCGCTCGTGCGCTCACGGGACTTGGACAAGCGACTATCGACAGTGCGAGGCAAACTGTACGGTTAGGAAAAAAAGGGATGACGCTTGATCTCGGAGGAATTGCGAAGGGTTACGCCCTGGATCTGGCACGGAAGGAGATGCGCGGGACCAGTGCCGGAATGATAGACCTCGGTGGGAACGTGCTCGTCTTCGGCAAGTCACCTGCTGAAGACGGAAAATGGCGTATCGGAATTGTCCATCCCCGTGACGACCAAAGGCTCCTGGGGTTTGTTACCCTGGATTCGGGTGCGGTCGCTACCTCGGGTGACTACGAGAACTTTTTTGTTCTTCATGGACGACGATACTCGCACCTCATCGACGTGACAACCGGAATGCCGTCCCGAGGCGTGCTGTCAGCTTCCGCAGTTGCCCCTACAGGGGAGTGGAGTGACGGGATGTCGGCCACTCTCATGCTCATGGGTGCCTGCGCCGGGATCCGGGTTGCAGATTCGCTTGGAACCGTCGGCGCAGTCATCGTCAACGACCCTGGGAATGGAGCCGTCACGCGTGATCATGTATACCTCTCTGCAAAGGCGGCCCTCCTGTTCCGATTTACTCCAGCGTTTACCGAACGCTGAAGCTGACCCGCATTCCCGCGGACCGCACTCCGACAACCGGTTGAACAGAGACCTCTTGCCACCGCTCTGACCGCAATACTGCCCCAATTGCGGCGCCAAACATTGCACCGGCTAGAACACTGGTTCCAAAGTATGCGCCCCGGCCCTGACCTTCACCGTAGACCTGTTCGAAGTTGTCTTCATTCGCGGTCATTGCGAGTACAAGCCCCCCGCCTGCGGCCATGACTCCGGCTCCCCACAGACCGCCCTTCACGGCTCCCTTTGAAGCCGACTTCCCTTCGCTCGTCTGCATCGATTCAATCCGCGAGCGAGCGAAACTCATCTTTGCGCCATTTGGTTCTGCATACAAGACGATCGAATCGGCTGTGGACGACTGCACTACGCCAGAGATTCGATGCGAGCCCCGTTCCGTGATCCTGACGCGTGCCCCTTCGCGTACAGTGGATTGAGCGACGGCGGCGGACGAACATGCAACGACGAGGGTTGCAACGAGAGGCACGAAGAGTTTGCGCATTTGAACTCCTGGAAGGTTTGTTGTTCCCAAGAGTGTGCCACCGGGCAAAAGTGGCCAATACGTAATGTGACGTATGACCGGATCTAGCGGTTTATCTGCTTTCCCCGCCGATCGGTGATGACGATACTTCCAATCATGTAGATCGCTATTGCGGCCGCGATGACGAATCCGGCAAGGCCGAGTCTGCGCCAGTAGGGCAGAAGCTGCCCGCTCGCGACAAGGAGCCCGGCCAGTACGAGTCCCGTGAATACCCGGTTTGCGATTTTCTGCATTCCGTCCAAAAGCTTGCCTAGCTGCGGAGTATCGACCCGCACCGCAAAGTCGTTCGACGCCATGCGTGCTGTAACAACATCCAGGCGGTGCGGGAGCGCAGCGATCAGGTCCGATGTCTCGGTCGCAATCTTGAACAGTCGCGCAGGCGACAGATCACGCTTTGCGCGTTCGTTTGCAATCTCCGATGTGTATTCGCGAATCGTCTCGGTTGGATTGAAGTTCTTGTCCAGCGCGCGGGTGACGGCGTCGAGATTAAACAGGGCCTTGGCAAGGAGCGTCAGTTCGGCCGGAAGCT
>JACDDZ010000197.1 GCA_013816695.1 Gemmatimonadaceae bacterium | reverse complement strand
CCCGCCCGCGCTACTGTATGTAGCGCAGGATGTCGTAGACGTAGCGCAGTCCGAACCCCACGTTCTCTCGCGACAGCCGCTCGTCGTTCCCGTGTATCCCGCGCTGGCGCTCGGACTGCTCGATTCGAAACGGATCGATCGCGTAAGTGATGATGCCCAGCTTTCGGTAGGTCGGCCGATCCGTCGCTCCCGTCTGCATTGGCGTAGTGACAAACGCGCCCGGCTCGCGCTCGAGTGCAGCCTTCTCGATTGCCCGGAATAGCTCCGTGTCTATCGGACTCTCCAGCGGCGTCTTCGGCTGGAGTATGGTGCTAAAGTGCACTGCTGTGTCCGCCACAATTCGCTTCAAGGTTCGGAGCATTTCGGCGGGATCCGTGTCCGGCAG
The DNA here is from genome assembly GCA_013816695.1 of Gemmatimonadaceae bacterium. The sequence continues at coordinate 3,624 of JACDDZ010000197.1, read as the reverse complement.
GAGGCGCACATCGATCTCCGCCGTTGCTTCAGCCGGAATAACGTTTGTCTTGTTCGAGCCGTTCAACGCAGTAAGCGAAATCGTGTTTCGCAAATATGCATTCCAGTAGACATCGCTGAGGATCCAGCGTCGTGCGGTTGGATTCTTCATGGCGCGCGTTACATCCGCGAGCCAGCCTCGCTGAGGCTGCGAGTACAGTCTCGAGATGTCCCGAAAATATTTCTGAACGCCAGGGGTCGCATGAATGGGCGTCTCATACCTGGCAATCTTCTCCAGTGCGGCGATGAGCCGCGGCACCGGGTTGTTCTGCGTGGGACGCGACCCGTGCGAAGGTATTCCTTTGACTGAAAGCTTTTGCCAGAAAGTCCGTTTCTCCGCAACTCCCACGGCGAAGTACTGCACTTTGCCGTTCTTGACCGAGTTTTCCGTCGCTTCTGTAATGAGGTACTCGACGTCCCTGAGCAGATCTGCATGGTTATTAACGAACGCGAGTCCGCCAGTCGAGGTGAACTCTTCATCTGCGTTCGCTATGTAAACGATGTCGCGATTCAGCGTAACGCCCGAGCGCTTCAGCGCAATCATTGCCATCAGGTGCATGATGCCTTCGCCCTTCATGTCTATCGCACCGCGGCCCCAGATGTAGCCGTCCTTCACCAGACCTTCGAATGGGTCGACAGACCAGTATTGCCGCGTCACAGGCACAACGTCCATGTGATGCAGCAGCGCGATCGCTTTCTTGGTGCCATTCCCTTTCAGGCGCGCATAAAGGTTTGCACGCCCGCGGCCGAGCACTACGGTATCCATGATCGTCGCCTCAATCCCCTCGCGATCCAGGATGCGCTTGAGAAATCTGGCGGTTTCGATTTCGTTCCCCGGAGGGTTCGACGTATCAATCCGGAGGTAGTCCCTGAGGACCTGCTCGGTTTCCGCAGTCAGGGACGGCCAGTCGGGCTGCGCAGCCTGCGCATGAACGGGGGAGGAAACAAGGGCACAGGCTAGCAACATTGCAAATGAATGGCGAATCGAGCGCATCGAATATCCTGGGAGTTGGGAACCCGTAGAAATTACCAAATCCCGACCACTTGCGGTGTCACGCGCCGAGTTGGATAATCGCTCACGCCCTCACCCCCTATTCCCACATGAAGATCTACCTTCGATTTCTGAACCTCGCCGCCGGCTCCCTCCTCCTGGTGCCAGCCGTTTCCAGCGCGCAGCAGCCTGTCGCGCCAGCTTCTGGAATTGCCGCAAAAACCGCGGGAATGGAGAAGCGGGACGGATTTGTTCCCGTGTATCTCGACAGTAAGGAAGGCAAGATCCTGCTCGAGATCCCGCGCGACTCGATGCGTACACTCATGTTAATGACTCTCGCAACGGGACTGGGATCCAATCCGATTGGTCTCGATCGCGGCGCTGGCGGTCCGGAGAACGTCGCGCGATTCGACAGGAATGGTGCCCGGGTACTGGTGGTGTTCGAGAACTGGAACTATCGCACTTCCCTGAATAATCCTGCGCACGCAAGGACCATCACCGAGGCTTTCCCGCCGAGCACCGTTGCATCGCTGCCGCTTGTTGCGGAGGAGGGTGGACGCATGCTCGTGGACGCAACCGACTTTTTCCTGCGCGACTGGCTGGATGTTTCGGCGACCCTGGCTGCGCAGAATGAGGGATCTTATTCCCTGGCTCGCGACAGGTCGAGCGTGTACAAGGCTTACACAAGGGCGTTTCCGGGAAACACTGAAGTGGATGTGTCGCTCACCTATGTGACGTCCGGGCGCCCGGGAAACACGGTTAGTTCAATCGTGCCCTATGGCCAGGCGTTCACGCTTCGTCAGCACGTTTCGATTATCCCGCTGCCGGACGACAACTACAAGCCGCGCATGATGGACCCGCGTGTGGGGTACTTTGGAATTCGCTTCAAGGATTATGGCCAGCCAATCCAGAATCCGCTCGACCAGCGCTGGGCAGCGAGACACAGGCTCGAGCGCGTCAATCCTGCCGATCCAAACAGCAATTTCAAGCAGCCAATCGTCTACTACATCGACAGGGGAATACCGGAGCCGGTTCGTTCTGCGACTGTCGAGGGTGCGCGCTTCTGGGTTGAAGCATTCGACCGTGCAGGATTGCGCGGCGCATTCCGGGTGGAGGATTTGCCCGAGGGCGTAGATCCAATGGACATTCGTTACAACGTCGTTCAGTGGGAGAACCGCAACGAGCGCGGGTGGTCGATCGGAGGTGCGTTAGGCGATCCGAGGACAGGCGAGCTTATCAAGGGCATGGCGCGCATGGATTCCCACCGTGCCCGTACCGACTACAACCTGTACGCAGGCCTGATGGGCGCAGATGCCGCAGCCGCCGACACGGCATTCGTCCTCGCGCGCATAAGGCAGGTGACGGCACATGAGATTGGGCACACTCTAGGCCTTGCTCACAACTACATAGCTTCTACATACGAACGTGGGTCCTTGATGGATTATCCCCCACCGCGCGTGCGGCTTGGACCCGGCGGCAACATCGACATCTCCTCGGCGTATGACGTGGGACCGGGCGAATACGATGTCTGGGCGATTCGCTGGGGTTACGGAATCTTCCCCGGGAATGAGCAGGACTCGCTCGCTGCCATTGTGCGGGAAGGCCTTGGCAAGGGATTTCTGTTTCTGTCTGACGATGACGCCAGGCCGGAGTATGCCTCCGACCCGCGCACGAATCTTTGGGACGATGCCGCCACGCCGCTCGAATTTCTTCAGCACCAGACAGCGGTGCGACGTGTGGCAATGAGCCGATTCGGCGAGCGCAACATCCGTGTGGGTGAGCCAATCTCGCTGCTGCAGGAGCGATTCGTTCCAGTTTACCTGATGCATCGATTCGCGATCAACAGCGTCTCGAAAACCATTGGGGGAGTTGAATACGCGAATGCAGTTCGCGGCGACGCCGTGCAGGCTACCCGGCCCATTAGCGCCGCGCAGCAGCGCCGCGCTCTCGCCGCGCTGGTGGCCGAGTTGCGACCTTCGGAGTTGGCCATTCCAGACACAGTCGTTACGCTGCTTGGACCACGGCCATTCGATTACCGCCCCTATGTAGAGCTGTTCGGGAGCCGTACTCGTCCCGCCTTCGACGAGCTCGGCGCAATGCGGACGCTGTCACAGATGATCGTGGACGCCGTGCTGCAGCGGGAGCGCGCAGCGCGCGTCGTTCAAAGCGCACTGCATGAATCGAATCCGTTGACGCTAAGCGAAATAGTGGATGCACTGGCGACCCCGCAGTGGACTGCGGGTGCGGTGCGTTCGGTGAACTTGCGCAACGCTATAATCGACCGGATAGTCCAGCGTTCCGTCGCAGACCGGATGCTCACGATTGCCTCGGACAAGGAAGCGTCGCCGGAAGTTCGGTCGCTCGTCGAGTTCAAGATGCGCCAGCTGCGGGATCGCGCCCGCACCCTTTCGTTGAGCGGAAGCATCGATGACAGAGCCCACTGGGCCTCTATTACTGGCGACTTTACCAGGTGGCTGGAGCGACAGGAACTGCCGACCCCATCGCCCGCTCTGCGCGCTCCGCCGGGAGATCCGTTCGGAGCCGATGGGCAGTAATGGAAGCCAGGATCACTGAACATCATCTCGTCGTAAAAAA
>JACDDZ010000196.1 GCA_013816695.1 Gemmatimonadaceae bacterium | reverse complement strand
CCCTTGTTTTTAGGATCGTCGCTGTAGGGCTCGAGCATGGCTGCGCCCCGTGAACCGAGCGCCCCGTCCGCGTAAAGCTTGATGGAACGAACCCAGAGCCGGCCATTGTACATATCGCTGCGCGGGCCTCGATTCGTATAGTAAATGACGTCCGCACTGTCGCCCGACACCATCACGAAATTCCGAATGTTGTACCGGTTTGCGCGTGCAAGCTCTTCGTAAATCTCGATTACGGGGCGCGACTCCCCTGCATCGTGAATTCCGGTCAGGCCCCACTTGTTGGCTTCGGCAATTGCGCCGACCACTGCTTCCCTCCGCTGCGCCCTGCTCGTCGACGGAATTACCCGGCCAATCAGGCTCTGGGCATTGTCGACAAAGACACCCGTCGGATTGCCCTTCGCATCCCTGACTATGAGTCCGCCTTCCGGGTCCCTGGTCGAAGCCGTGACGCCGGCGATCTTCATCGCAGTAGCGTTCGCGAGGCCTGCATGACCGTCTACACGCTGGACATAAACCGGATGATCTGGAACAGAGCGCGACAGGGCAGACTCGGTCGGGAATTCCTTTCCGGCCCAGAGATTCTGGTCCCAGCCACGACCCGTAACCCACTCCCCTTTCCTTGTAGTTGCTGCCCGCGCTGCGATTCGTGCAATTGCTTCGTCGTAGGTGCTGGCCCCCTGAAGCTGTACCTGGAGAAGCGCCTGACCGAGCCCAAGCAGGTGTGCGTGGGCGTCGACCATTCCGGGAACAATCGTCCTTCCCGGAAAATTCAAGGTCGTCGCCGAGCGGCTAGCTTTTGCGCGAACCTCCCGCAGCGATCCAGCGAATGCTATTCGATCTCCGCGGATGAGGATCGCCTCTACCACTGGACGAAAGTCGTCTGCTGTGTAAATCCTGTCGGCAGTGACAATCGCCTCTGCCTGCTGCCCATGTGCGGAACGCGAAAGGGCTGGAATGGCCACAGCTGCCGCGAGCCAAAGAAAACGTGCGCTTTTCATGCTGTATTGTCGCGGTTTGGCGATTCGAATGCTAGGATTTCAGCAACGCAATTTCTCACACGCACACCAAACAAACACATATGTACAAGCTTCGACTTCACGTCAGCGTACTCCTTCTCGGAATTGTCCTTCCATTCACTGCCGGTGCGCAGCTCAGGCTTTCCAGGCCCGAGCAAAGGATGGTTGACTACGTACGCCTGCACGAAGAGGAGGCCATCTCCTTTCTGGAGAAGGTGGTGAACATAAACAGTGGCACGATGAACTTCGAAGGAGTTCGCGCAGTCGGCGCCGAGTTCGATCGCGAGCTCAAGGCACTCGGATTTCAGACTCGCTGGGAAACCATGCCTGCAGAAATGAATCGTGCGGGAAATTTCTTTGCTGAGCGAAAGGGCAGGCGCTGGAAAAACGGCAAGCGTATCCTCCTTCTAGGCCACCTCGACACTGTGTTCGAGGGCGAAGGCCAGAAATTCTCCCGCGCTGACACGATCGCGAAAGGCGCGGGAACGAGCGACATGAAAGGCGGAGACGTTGCAATTCTTTATGCACTCAAGGCGATGAATGCAGCCGGCGTGCTCGACGAGGCACACATCATTGTAGCGTTCACCGGCGACGAGGAAAGCTCGGGCTCACCGGATTCGATCGCGCGTCGTGGACTTATCGACGCGGCCAGACGAAGTGACGTTGCCCTCGCATTCGAGTCGGACGAGGGCAAGGGCACTGTAGCGCGTCGTGGATTCAGCTCCTGGACACTGAGGGTAACCGGACGACAGGCGCATTCTTCGGGAGTGTTCACGCAGGGGTCGGGATACGGGGCGATCTACGAGATCGCACGAATCCTGGATGAGTTCAGGACTGCGCTCTCCACCGAGCAGTACCTGACATTCAATCCGGGAATTCTTATTGGGGGCACCACTGTGAACTTCGACAGCACGAAGCTCACTGGATCGGCGGCTGGCAAGCTCAACATCATCTCTCCCGTGGCTGTAGCAACAGGCGACCTGCGTTTCCTCACCGACGAACAACTGCAGCGCACGCGTGCCACGATGCGTGCAATAGCGGCCAGGAATCTCGCAAGGACGAGCGCTGAACTGACATTTGATGATGGGAACCCGGCGATGCCGCCGACGCCGGGAAACTATTCAGTGCTCGCCATCGAGGATTCGGTCAGCCAGGCCCTGGGGCGCGGACCAATCGTGGCGCTCGATCCCGGGCAGCGCGGCGCGGGCGACATCTCCTACATCTCGAACTATGTGGATGCGCTCGACGGCATCGGCGTCACGGGGCCCGGTCAGCACACGCCCAACGAAGAGATCTACCTTCCTTCGCTGCGAAGGGCCAGCGAGCGAGCGGCCGTGATGATCTACAGAATTTCCCGCCAGAGAAAGAAGTAAACCGTGTCGAAACGCACGTGCTTCGTCGTCGCGACAATTGTTGTCGCGGCGTGCGTTCGCATTCCGGCAACCACACAGGTGCCGGTTTCCTGGTGGGCGTTCAGTGATCCCTCTGATCCAGAACCGACGCACGCGATGGCAGCCAGGCGCGACATCGACGTCGCACTAACAGGCTGGATCGTCATTGACAGCGCGACGTACCGTCCAGTTCGCCCCTACGTGGATACAGCCGCACTCCCTTCCGGAACTGCGCGTCTTGCATTCATAACGACTTACCAGGGCGGAAGGCACCGTCCTGAAACCATACGGGGACTCGGCACCGATCCGGGAGCAATTGGAAATGGAGCAAGTCTCATCGTCGCAGAGGCCGTACGAAATGGATACACGGGGTTGGTTCTGGATTTTGCGGGAATGACTGCCCGCGACCTCGACGCGCTCCTTTCAGTCACTGGCGCAATTACCGATTCGGCGCACGCACACAATATTCGGCCTGTTGTAATTGCAGTTCCTGCGGCAGACACGTCCGGCTATCCTGGTCAGCTGCTCGCGGGTGTCAGCGACCTGCTGCTTATTCTTTCTTATGATCATCATGCAGAGGGGACAGCACCGGGGTCCCCTGCTTCGCCTGAATGGTTTGGCCAGAAGCTGCGCGCCCGTGCGGCGGAAGCCGGATCGAATCGCATAGTGGCCGCCATTCCTGTAGATGGGTATCGCTGGATTCGCTATGGCGAAGCATCGCGTATTTCATTCGTGGAGACTGCCCGCCTGCTGGGACGCACAGGGTCACGCATCGAACGCGACCCCGTAAGTCATACGCTCCACGCCCAGGTGGACAATGCCGAGATCTGGGTGAGCGACAGCGAGCTGGTGAACATTCTCGTGCGTGATGCACGGCGAATGGGCGTGAATCGTTTTGTTCTCTGGCGATTGGGCGGCGAGGACCCGCAGCTTGGAACCGCCCCGGATTCTCAGACGATCAGAAGATCGCGCTGAAAGTCCCCGGGTGTGATCACAACATCATCCACCCCCACATACGCATTGACTTCGCTCCGCATTCCAACTTCGCCGGGAATGTAAACGCCGGGCTCGATCGAGAAGCCGACGCCCGGAAGTAGCCTTCGTTCTTCGCGCGTCTCGAAATTGTCTATGTGCGGGCCGGATCCGTGCAGGTCCCGCGCGTCTATTGAATGTCCTGTGCGGTGGATGAAATATTTTCCAAAGCCGCGCTCTTCTATGAAGCGTCGGGATACATCGTCCACTTCGCCGCCGCTGATTGCCTTCTTCTCGCGAATTGAAGTGCGGAGGTAGTTTTCTGCCGCGAGGCGCGCGCCCGATACAGCTTCCCAGACGTTACGATCGCGCTCCGATGGGGCGCCAAGTGAAGCCATCCATGTCTGGTCAGCAAAGATTCCGTCCGCCTCACGCGCGAAAAGATCCACAAGCAGGATGTCGCCGCGCCGGATCGTAGCGGAGTTCAGTGCTGTAGGCTCGTAGTGCGGGTTGGCCGCATTGGGGCCAACAGCAACAATCATCTCGTGGATCGTGTTGAGACTGTGGTTTTCAAACTGCTGCATGATCCACTGCTGAATCTCGAACTCGGTGGCGGGATCGGAATCGGCGCGTGCCC
>JACDDZ010000195.1 GCA_013816695.1 Gemmatimonadaceae bacterium | reverse complement strand
CGGATTGAAGGCACATCAACACATGGGACAGGCTGCACCCTTTCGGCGGCAATTGCCGCGCAGCTTGCGCGCGGGGTTCAGTTGAGGGAAGCCGTTGGCATCGCCATCGATTTCGTACATCGCGCCATTGCTGCGGCACCGCAGCTCGGCAGCGGACATGGTCCGCTAAATCATTTCGTTAGTCCAGAAGGCGCACAAATTCGGTAACAAGCGCCTCGAATTTGGCGGCAATCTGCCGGCCCACATCCAGCACTTCAGCATGTGAAACAGGTGCCGCGGTAACCCCGCTCGCAGCGTTCGTAATGGCACTTATCCCGGCGACGCGAATTCCGAGCGCGCGCGCAACAAGTACCTCGGGAACGGTAGACATCCCGACGGCGTCGGCGCCAAGTCCGCGGAGCATGCGCACTTCGGCGCGTGTCTCATACGATGGACCGAACAGCGCGGCATAAACACCCTCGCGCATTTCCGTTCCGTTTTTCCCGGCTGCGTCCCTGAGCAGCTGCCGGAGAGTGCCGTCATACGCATCGCTCATGTCGGTGAACCGCTCTTCGCCGGGCTGCTGCGGACCAATGAGTGGATTCGTCCACATGAGATTGAGATGATCCTCGATGATCATGAGGTCGCCGGCAGCATACTTCTCGTTGACGCCACCCGCAGCATTCGAAACAAAAAGTGTCCTGACGCCAAGAGCGTGCATGACACGCACAGGAAATCCTGCGAGCGCGGTACCGTGACCTTCATAGATATGAAAGCGGCCCGCCATGGCAACGACCTGCTTCCCTGCGAGCGTGCCGCAGATCAGCGTGCCCGCGTGACCCAGCGCCTTGGGAACAGGGAACCCGGGAATATCGCCATAGGGAATCCTGACAGAGTCCTCGATTTTCTCACTCAGCCCGCCAAGCCCGGAGCCCAGGATAATTCCGACAACAGGAGACCTGCCGCCGATCTTTCCACTGATTACGCCAGCTGTTTTCTCCGCCGATGCGTAGCTGAATTCGCTGCTCATTTGCCTTCCATGCTCATCGCTTCCATCTCCTCCGATACCGACTGAAGCAGTTGAATCCTCTCTTCCCATGGGAGGAAAGCACTCTCGAAGCTGTTCAACGCGATCGTGCACAACTCGTCAAAATCAAAATCAAGATGTCGGGCGGCGTGTCCGTATTCTTCCGTCAGGGTCGTTCCACTCATCAGGCGATTGTCGGTATTGAGAACGACATTCATTCCATGATCGAAGTATTGGCGAAGCGGATGCGTTTCGTACGAGCTGGCAACGCGGGTCTGCACGTTGCTGGTCAGGCATATCTCGAGAGCGATGCGCCTGTCGTTCACGTACTGCGTAAGCTCGGTATCTTCGATCAGGCGGGTGGCGTGCCCGATTCGCTGCGCGCCGCATACGTGAACCGCCTGCCGGACAGACTCCGAGCCATCGCCCTCGCCCGCATGCACAGTGAGAGCGAGATTGTTGTCCCGCGCGTACTTGAACGCTTCCGCGTGCGCGGACGCCGGGTTGCCGGCCTCTCCGCCTGCCAAGTCAAAAGCAACGACTCCACGCTTCTTGTAGGAGACGGCAAGCTGCGCAAGTTCGAGCGATACATCCGGCGCCAGATTCCTTAACGCACAGATGATATAGCGTCCCTTGATTCCGAAATCACGCTCGGCGCGCTCCAGTCCCCGGATGGGCGCTTCGACGGCTTCGCCAAGCGAAAGGCCTTCGCGAACATTCAGCACCGGAGCGTTGCGAACCTCGATGTAGCGAACTCCGTCCTTTGCAGCGTCTTCGGCGAGCTCGTATGCCACACGCTCCAGAGACTCGGCAGTCTGCATGACCGAGATCGTTACTTCAAAGCGCGTGAGGTAATCCTCCAGGTTCCGCGCATCGTTTACGAGCATGTAATCACGCAGCTCGTCCGCTGACGCCGCGGGCATAGGCTTCTTGTATTCCTTTCCCAGCTCAATCAGTGTGGACGGACGTACCGAACCGTCGAGATGGCAGTGTAGCTCGGCCTTCGGGAGCCGTCGAAGAAGTTCAGATGTAATTAGCAATGGTTTTCAGCTATGTCGTGGTAGAAGCCTGTCCGGATCGCGCGCTCACTATCCTGTAAATTGCGCCGGCAAAAACTTCCGATTCAGGAGCAGCAGGCAGCCCTCTGCTATCCGTAAGCATGCGCGTGCCGCTCCGCACCTGCTCCGCATCGGCCGGCGAAGCGGAAGCGAGTGCGTCAATCAACTGCGAGCCACGGTCGGCGTCAACTGGTTTCGCATCTATATAGATGCGCACGACATCGCTCATTCAATTACCTGCACGATTCGCGCGTCGACCGGAATTGCGAGAGGCAGCCGCTGCGCGCGCAGATACCTGATCGTTGCTTCCTGGTCCGTAAACGAAATTGGCGTCACAGCCATGCTCTTGTTCCTGATGGCGTATGGGTCGTTCCCGAGCATGAAATCGTTGATGACCACGGTGTACATCGCCGCATCTGAAAGCGTGCGCCCTTCCGGAAGATGTATGCTCGCCACTCTCGAACCTGCAGCACCGTTCGGGTTATACGCAACGGTAAAACCGCTCACGTGAACGCCCGGACTGTTCGCCCCAAGAATTCGCTCCAGGTATTCCCTGAACTCGAATCCGCGCATCTGAACCCTGAAAAGATTGTTGCCAAACGGCTGGACCTCGAACAGTTGTGCGAAAGTAACCGGGCCGGCGCGGAGGGGAGCCCGAACTCCGGCAGTGTTTGTAATTCCAAAATCCGCTTTCCCGGCCCAGCGGAATGCATCTGCCACGATATTGCCGAGCGCGTACTGCGATCCACTCCTCGGAAGATCGATGGGGAGTGTGGTGATTTTTTCGTTGAGTTTAGGACCGATCATGGCAACGGCACGAGAGACGATCGAATCGACGCCGGCAACTGGACTCATGCTGTCCACGCCGATCTCGCGTACCATCGCAGATAATTCCCCGCTCGGTGGCAACGGAATGTCCACAACCGCAAGCGCACGGCCGCTGGAGCGAGCCTGCACAATGGGTATTCCATTCACTACAGTGTTCACCAGACTATGCGAGTGGCCGCTCACCATCAGGTCTATTTTTTCCTTGATCTGACCGACGATCCTGAAAATCTCGCCGCTGCACCCTGCCGTTGCTGGGCGATCACAAAAGCCACCATCATGCTCTACGGCGACGATTACATCGGCACCTTTCGCACGCATTACGCGCGCAACTGAGTCAATGATTGGCGCGGGAGCATCGAATCGAAGGCCCGTTACGTTCGTCGATTTCGTGGTGCTCGCCGTAATGATGGACGCGAACCCGATTACTCCAATTTTCCATTTGCCGCGCTGAATGATTGTGTCATTCGGGATCCATGGCACATCACGTCCATCAGTATACCGGACGTTAACGCCGAGATATGGAAACTTGCTCTGTCGCATCCGGGCGCGGAGTGTGTCGGTTCCCCAGTCAAATTCATGGTTGCCCACCACGACAGCGTCGTAGCGCATCTTGTTGTAGTACTCAACCACCGGGCGCCCATAGGTAAGGTTGGAAACGGCGGTGCCCTGAAACAGGTCTCCTCCATCCACCAGTATGGATACACATTCATCGGTGCATTCCGCCCGGGCAGTTTCAATCGCGCGCGCGACGTACGCGGCCCCGCCCCGCACCACTCCCTGGGCGTCCGGTCCCGGAACTAACGCACCGTGAAAGTCGTTTGTCGAAATCACTCTCAGCCGGGGCCCCGTAACCTGTGCTGCCGCGCCGCGAACGATTCTCCAGCTTGGCGTGAAGTAATCGTCCACGCGAAGCGTGCCCTTCTGCTTCACTTCATCGATGAGCAGCTGGCGGATTTCCGTCTGCGTATCCTTGATCACCGGCGCCGACTGGATCATCGAATATCCGCCCCCACCCGACTGGCGGTAGTTGTTGATCGCCATGGTGAAGGTATCGTCAGGTGCCACAGGCTTGCCCTTGTATGTGAGCGAGGTAATTCGATTGCCAAAAGGCTTCGACAAATCCAT
>JACDDZ010000194.1 GCA_013816695.1 Gemmatimonadaceae bacterium | reverse complement strand
CGTCGGCGTTGAGAAGAAGCGCCGAGGGGTGGCGCGCAACGTTCATTCGCGGCTGCTCTACCAGCGAGTGGGGACCAGAAGGCGCGAACTCGTGGACAGAACGTCCGCCCCACGCAGACACGTAAACGGTTCCATTCGGCGCGACCGCCACAGCATACGGATACCGCTCGGTCGCATACCGGGCCATCACTCGGCCCGACACAACATCGATGACGGTAAGCGAATCAGCGAGATTCTCAGCCACATACAACAGTCTGCCGTCAGGGGAAACGGCGAGGCCCGACGGATATCGGCGGCCCTGTCGGTTCGCGGGTTTTATCGCGAGTACGACACTGTCAAGCAACGCGAGTCGCTTTTCCTTCCATGAATAGCGATAGACAACGTCCTGGTTTCCGCCAGACGCGAAGAGCGTTCGCCCATCGGGTGAAAAAGCAGCGCCGATGAAGGCGGCTGGCTGGACAGCGGTTTGAAGGACTGCTCCTGTCCCCCGATCGATCACCTGCACACCCTGCTGTTTCCAGCCGCTGAGAAGAAGAATGAGACGATCTCCCTCAGGCGAGGCAATCATTGCGAGCGGAAGCGACCCTACACTTGTGGAGCGTCCCGCCGGTGCCAGACGCACTCCGGTTGGGAGGCGATTCTCGAGGGAGCTATTGTTCTCGCTCTGGTTTTCCGCTTGTGGAAGTTGGCGACAGGAGACAAGTGCAAGCCCGAACGCAATAAGACGGACTGAGTTCATCATGTAACGTCGCTGCAGTTCTTGTGATGGGTCAACCCCCGTTACTCGACTGTGACCGGGGGAGCTGTAAATCGAGGCGCTTCTGCCGCGAAGCCGGCACGGCGGCCTCGATTGCATGTAGTGTCTGATGCAGCATCATTGCAAGTTCAGTATCTGCCGCAATGGAAGCGGCGTTTAGACGGCGGCCAGTGAGCGGCAGGATTGGAGACCCATCCTCGAGGACAACCGTTGACATTGTCCGCAGTGTCTCTGCGAGCTGTGCCTGCGCGTAGGTGGACTGAGGTGAAGGGTTAAGAATTCCGATCGGCTTGTAGATGATCTCTGTTCCGCTTACCAGCCAGTCGAGCGCGTTCTTCAGCGCTCCGGGTACTCCGTGGGCATACTCGGGACTGGAAATGAGTATCGCATCTGCGCGGGCAACCGCCAAGCGGAAAGCGCCGACAGCTTCGGGCGGAGTTGCGCCCTCCCCATCAAGATCGGGATTGAAGTGTGGAAGTTCGCCAAGGCCACTAAACATTGTCACCTGGGTTGTCTCTGGCGCGAGCAATGCAACCGCGCTCAAAACCTCGGTGTTCGACGAACGCGCGCGCAGGCTGCCAGAGATCGTAAGGATGTTCAGCATTGCCCCTCACCACCCTTTATTACCGTCGCCACTCAGCTGCGCTGCTCGTGTTTCCTGACTGATCCACCGCCTCTACCAAAACCCGGTTCACCCCTGATGAAATCGAAATCGTTGTTTGAGCGGCAAATAGTATTCGTGTAGTCCAGACGCTTCCGTCCTTGAGGCGCACAGCCCACCACCTTGCCGGCTCTCCCGCGGCCTGCGTGATCTCGATACTGCCACTCTTGAGTGCGAGCGATGGCCGGGCCGGTGCAACAGCATCGAGCCAGGGTGAAGCAGGAACGAGCGCGGGAACATTGTACAGATCCGATGCAAGCGCAGTCGCGAGCGCACCCCCGTTTTGCTTCAACGTCCAGCTCGTGTTGTACAGCAGCACACCTGTTCCATTCTGGCCGCGAGTCACGTTGATCTGGTCGGGAATTTCCTGGAGCGTATAGGCGCTGGATGTACCGTTGTTCACGCGATAAGCGGCGAGGCCGGGCCACACATTGCGACCCTTAACATTCTGCTGAAGCCACCAGCCGAGCAGTGCCGGAAAACTTTGTTGAGGCGCCGCGATCGCCCAGTATAGTTGCGGAGCGAGATAATCCACCCACCCTTCCTGCAACCACTTTCGCGAATCAGCGTAGATGGACGCGTATGCATCCAGTCCCTGCACTCCTGCTGGAAACCCGGGACGCCAGATCCCGAAGGGAGAAATTCCAACCTTGATGGTCGGCTTAATCGCATGCACTTCGCGATACATTCGCTCCACAAAACGATTGATGTTGGCGCGGCGCCAATCATCCCGCGCAGCGCCGGCGCCGTATTTAAGGAAGGTCGCATCATCCGGGAATGCGATCGCCTTCCCGGCACCGTCAGTCACCACATATGGATAGAAATAATCGTCCGCGTGAATGGCATCGATGTCGTATCGTCGGACGATGTCCGCGATGACGCTTATCGAGCGATCCTGGACGTCCGGCTCGCCGGGATCCATCCAGATGTTGGATCCGTAAACCCGCACAAGGTCTCGGCGCGACTTGAATATGTGCAAGCCGGCCAGCTTCAACGTGTCAGAAGTATTTCCAGCCCGGAACGGATTTATCCAGGCGTGCAGCTCCATTCCGCGCGCATGCGCTTCCTGAATTGCAAACGCGAGTGGATCGTAGCCGGGATCGTTTCCCTGAGTGCCGGTAAGCATGGATGCCCACGGCTCAAGTGAGGACTGGTAAACAGCATCGCCGGCAGGCCGCACCTGGAATACTATGGTGTTGATTCCAGCGGCTGCGGCGCGCGAAAGAATGTCAGTGAATTCCGCGCGCTGTTGATCCGCGCTGAGTGTGGTGCGGCTTGGCCAGTCAATGTTGGCAACTGTAGCCACCCACATTCCGCGCATCTCACGACGCACAGCGGGAGCGGCCGTGTCTACCGGCGTGACTGGAGTCGGACCGGTCGCGCTACCGCCATCTGCATTCGAGCAGGCCGAAGCCAGTGCCATAAGCGAAAGGCAGGCAAGCGGCCGGAGATCCGCTCTGACGCGACGAATGATGTTCCTCAATACGCGATTCACCTGATATAGCCTGCCGTTTGCGGCGGAGAAGTGTCAGGCATGCCCACCCATTTGCCTGTTTGCCTGGAGCATGCTCACCCGGTTGCCTTCCGTGTCCTCGATTGAGACGTACAGCCCTACTCCGGGAATTTCCATGGGCTCGCCAAGCACCTTGCCGCCTGCGCCTTCGACGATCTTGATGTGCTGCTTGATGTCGTCTACCGCGATTACAAGAGAAGGATGTTGCAGGGGCATGTCAGCTGTCTTCTTGTAGAAACCACCGTTGATTGCGCCCGGTTTTGTCGGCTGATTGGTCTTGTCGTCAGTTTCTGTTGTCATGACGACTACATACTCTCCCATTTCCGGACCGAGAACATTGGCTTCCCACCCGAATGCCTTCTTGTAAAACTCGACCATGCGATCCCTCTGGCTTGCAGGCATCTCGAAATGAACTACGGGATTCATTTTCATAATCTCCCCTCGCGGGTCGTTTCCGTTAGCGGCTGGGCATCCCGGCATCAGCGAGATGCCAGACGACAACCTGGTACGTTCGTACAAAAGCTAGCGCAGCCACATCGGAGCGGCGGCCCGAACCTTAACTGGGCGTCCGCTTTCGCATCCAGGAATCATACCTTCGCGCCGCGTACTGACTGCAACGCAGCGGCAAGCGTCGGCACCCCGATGCGAATGTCATGGGTGTTTACCCCTGCGAAACCGAGGTGCAATCCCTGCCGTAGCGGGAGGAATTGTATGTGTGAGGAGCGTGGATCATGACACACGGGCCTGCCCGGCGCCAACCCGGCGCCAACCCATGATGCCACAGCAATCATGATGAATACAGGCCATGCGAGGTGCCTGCCACGTGAAGCGAACGCAATTACAACCGCTGTGATCAGGAATGTCACACTCAGGACGCGCAGGCCGGCGGTGGAATCTCCACCGCCAAGCACATGGAAGAGCGCGGCCATTCCCCACCACGCAATCGTTGTCACATGCCATGCGAATCGAAGTGTCCGTTTGGTGAAAACATCCGAGCCAAACAGGTGCGGGAGATCGTCGCGCCGAAAAAGCCGGAGCAGGATGTAGCGTTCACCCAGATAGGAATGGGCGAGCCCGACGACTACTGTGAGCAAGGCGG
>JACDDZ010000193.1 GCA_013816695.1 Gemmatimonadaceae bacterium | reverse complement strand
CGCATGAAGTCGCGCGAGCAGGCATCGATCATGGCAGCCATGGACCAGTCGTCCCGTGGCGCACCGCTTTCATGGATCGCAGTTGACCGCGATACGTTCAGCGGCCGCATGCTCGAGCGTCCTACCCGCCCGAACATTCCGATCGCGGCGCAGGAACAGCTCGTCGTCGAGTTGTATTCCAAGTAGGCTTTTTCGCGAAGTACAGTTTTAAGACGCAACTAGGAGTAAATGAGGGGAAAAGAGTTGAGGAGTTTTTTTGTTGGAACGACATCCTGAATCCGAGAGGTTGTTCCCCCAGAATGCGGTTCTCTCTTTGACTCATTGCAGCTCCTTTACTCCTAGTTAAAGCAGTTGCAGTTGTTTTTGTAGTTGCAGTTCTGTAGTTCAATTCTGAGTGATAACCCCGGGGCCCTAACCCCTGTACGGGCTCACCGCGCGTTAGGGGCGGGGTGGGACGTGATGAGGAAATAAAATAAATGGCAAATGCAATAGATCTTCGCGGACTGGTTCGTCCACACCTGGTCGAGTCCACGAAGCGTGAAGACAATCCGAACGTAGCAGAATTCCGCCTGCAGCCCCTCGAGCGTGGTTTTGGTCACACTCTTGGCAATGCAATGCGTCGCATGCTGCTGTCGTCGCTCCGCGGGTCCGCTGTATGGGCGTTCCGCATCGACGGCGTACTGCACGAACACCAGACAATTCCCGGTGTCGTTGAAGACGTGCACCAGATCATCGGAAACCTGAAGTCGCTGACGCTGCTGCTCGACGATGAAATCGAGAACACGATCCTCCGCATCACCAAGAGTGAGTCGGGAGCTGTAGTCGCGGGTGATATCGAGGACCAGTCCGGCGTGAAGATCGTTGATGCAACGCACCACCTGTTCACCATGCAGGATGACCGCGACATCAACATCGAGCTTTACGTGAACAAGGGACGCGGATACATCGAAGCGGACCAGCATGTAATGGACAAGAGCCTTCCGGTTGACGTCGTACGCATCGACTCGATCTACAACCCCGTAAGGCGCGCCAATTTCTCCGTCGCAGAAACGCGCGTCGGACAGCGCACTGACTATGATCGTTTGACCCTGACGCTCGAGACCAACGGCACGATCTCGCCCGAAGAGGCGGTTTCCTACGCTGCGGCTCTCGCGCAGACGCACTTCCAGTACTTCGCGAGCTTCGGCTCGCATGCATCAGCTCCGCTCACGCCAGGCAGCGACATGCCAGGCAGCGATGGACACAAGCTGGCAGAGCTGCTGCGCACACCGATCGACGATTTCGAGCTGAGCGTTCGTTCAGTCAACTCGCTCAAGAACTCGGCGATTCGCACGCTGGGTGACCTGGTCCGCCAGACGGAAAGCCAGATCCTCCAGGTCAAGAATTTTGGCAAGAAGTCGCTCAACGAGATCGCGGATCTCCTCGAGCGTGAAGCACTTAACTTTGGCATGAAGTTCGAGGATTCGCCCGACGGCATTCGTGTCGTCGATCGCGGAACTCCTCCGAACAGAAATCTCGCACCGGTCGGCGCTGACGATGACGAGGGAACTGACGGGACTGGAGCCCTGTAATCAATGCGTCACCGTAAAGCAGGACGGCAGCTACGCCGCACCAGTGAGCAGAAGCTTGCTCTCATGAGAAGTCTCGCGCAGGCGCTTATCGAGCGCGGTGCAATCGAGACGACCGAGGCGAAGGCAAAGGAGCTGCGTCCGTTCATCGAGAAAATCATCACCAAGGCAAAGACCGGCACGCTGCACGCGCGTCGTCTGGCCGGCCGTCACGTGCAGAAGCGCGAGATCGCCGACAAGCTGTTCGCCGAGGTCGGTCCCAAGTTCGCGACCCGCCAGGGCGGATACACACGCATTCTCAAGACCGGCCACCGCAAGGGTGACGGCGCAGAGATGGCACGCATCGAGTTGGTGGACTGATGGCTCCTATCAAGAGAAATCGCTGCTACGTCTGTGACAAGGGCGTTGCATACGGAAACAATGTCTCGCACGCGAACAACAAGACGCGCCGCACCTGGAAGCCGAACCTTCAGGTTGCCCGTGTCGTTGCCGATGGCAAGATCGTAAAGATCAAGGTCTGCACCCGTTGTTTGGCGGCAGGCAAGATTCAGAGAGCGCCTCGTGGGGTATCGGCTGCGTAAGCTTTAATGGCCTTGTAATAGTTGGAATTAAGGAGCGCTTTCGGCGCTCCTTTTTTTTAGGAGCTTCCTTAGAACATCCTCGGCTCTTGGCCTACGGCTTTTTTGGCCGTCTGCCACCGGCTGAAGCTCTCCCTTCTCGCCTGAGCGGGCGGCTGTCTGCCGAGTAGTTTGCCGTATGCCAAGTGCCGAGGCTGTTCTCTGTTGCAGTTGGTCACGGTATCTTCCTGAGTAGAAATGCCAAGAAGAAATGACCTCCACCGCATCCTCGTAATTGGCTCCGGTCCCATCATCATCGGGCAGGGCGCTGAGTTCGATTACTCGGGAACCCAGGCAGCCAAGGCTCTCAAGGAAGAGGGGTACGAGGTGATCCTCGTAAACTCCAATCCGGCGACGATCATGACCGATCCTGAAATCGCGGATCGCACATACATCGAGCCTGTCACACCTGAGTTCGTCGAGAAAGTCATCGAGAAGGAGCGTCCAGACGCTCTGCTCCCGACGATGGGCGGACAGACTGCGCTCAACGTTGCGATGAGCCTTGTCGAGAATGGCGTACTGGAGAAGTACGGCGTGCACCTTATTGGTGCGGACGCCCGTGCAATCAAGATGGCTGAAGACCGCGCTGAGTTCGGGCTGGCGATGAAGCGTATTGGGCTCAACATGGCGAAGGGAATCATCGTCACGACTTTCGAAGAGGCGATGGAAGCTGTCGAGACGATTGGTTACCCGGCAATCCTCCGTCCGGCTTACACCCTGGGCGGTACAGGCGGCGGCATCGCCTACAATCGGGAAGAGTACGAAATCACAATTCGCCGTGGGCTGGACCTTTCACCTGTTTCACAGGTTCTTGTTGAGCAGAGTGTAATCGGCTGGAAGGAGTTCGAGCTCGAAGTGATGCGGGACGGAGCGGACAATGTGGTGATCGTCTGCTCTATCGAGAATATCGACGCCATGGGTGTGCATACGGGCGACTCGATCACGGTTGCTCCGGCCATGACGCTTACGGACCGCGAGTACCAGTCGATGCGGGATGCAGCCGTGGCTGTGATCCGTGAGATTGGTGTGGAAGCCGGCGGATGTAATATCCAATTCGCCGTAAATCCAAAGGATGGCGAGCTGCTAGTCATCGAGATGAATCCGCGCGTGTCGCGCTCGTCGGCACTCGCGTCCAAGGCAACGGGTTTTCCCATTGCGCGCATTGGTGCCAAGCTGGCCGTGGGCTACCGCCTGGATGAAATACCAAACGACATCACGCGCACAACTCCGGCCTCATTTGAGCCGGTGCTCGACTATGTGGTGGTCAAGTGTCCACGCTTTGCTTTCGAGAAATTCACTGCAGCGAACCCGCAGCTCACCACACAAATGAAATCTGTCGGTGAGTCCATGGCGATCGGACGCACATTCAAGGAAGCGTTCCAGAAGGGGCTGCGCGCGCTCGAGACTGGCCGTGCGGGCTGGGTGATCGGCAAGTCCCTCGCGGATGACCGGCTTACGGATGACACGCTTGAAGAGCTGCGAGCTGGACTTCGCAGCCCGACGCCCGAACGAGTCTTTCAGCTCAAGCGCGCATTTCTCGCCGGACTATCTGTCGCCGAGATAAATGAGCTGACGGGTATCGACCCCTGGTTCCTGTATCAGATGCAGGAGCTCGTGGACGCGGAGAAGCGCTATGCCGCCCTGCAGACTGTGTCGTACGATGACATGTTGCAAATGAAGCGTATGGGATTTTCGGATCGACAGCTCGCGGCTCTCGGAAAACAGACAGAGAATGAAGTTCGCGCTACTCGCTGGAAGCTGGGAGTCAGGCCGTCGTACAAGATGGTGGATACGTGCGCCGGCGAATTCCCGTCTTCTACGCCCTATCTGTACAGCAGCTATGACGAAGAGAGC
>JACDDZ010000192.1 GCA_013816695.1 Gemmatimonadaceae bacterium | reverse complement strand
CGTAGCCGATTGTCGTGATGCCTGTCTGGTCGGTCGCCTCGACGTGGATTGTGTCGGAGACCTCGGCGCGCGAAGTCAGGCCGAATGTGACGACAGGTGTCGAGTTTACAGAGGCCGCAGCCTGGACGCTGATGGTGATCGCAGGACCGTTGGTTCTCTGGCCCAGGGAGTCCAGTACGAAGGGCGTGATCGTCGTGGTGCCCGGGGTAACGGTGGACGGTATTGCCAGGGTGTCGAGAATTGAAACCGAATCGCGCAACGGGTTGGCAAAGAGCACTGAGTCCGCGGAGACGAATGCACCTGTGGTGCGGAATCCGACAGCGCGAACTTTTACAATTGTCCGGGCGCTCACCGAAACAATGAGCGACTTGCCGACCACAGCCAGTGTGCCATTCGCCGGGCTTGTGATTTTCACTTCGGCGGGCGGAACGTTACCGATCGTCAGGCGAAGCGTGTCGGTCTTTGACTTGTTGCCGGCTCCGTCTGTCGCGCTCGCTATTACCGTTACCGGCGTTCCCGGCGGAACGCTCCGGAGCGTTGTGAAGGTGAGCGGCAGGGTGATGTCAGTTATCGCCGACGTGAATGTCGTGTCGAATTTTGCGACATGCCCGCCAGTGAGGTCTACATGAATTGACTTGATGCCAAGATTGTCCTTTACATGGACGCTGAACGACAGTGTCGTATCCGGCAGCGACGCAGCCGCGGCCGTCGTTGGCCCGACGAGGTCCACGCTGGGGGCGGCCCGGTCGGCCAGCGCGTCATTCGCAGTGGACTCACCGCAGGCCGCTGCCAGCAGTACCGCGAAACAAACTCCCATTAATCTCACTGACTTCACCATCGCTCCAGTCCTGATTACTGACGCGCCCGCGCACGATCGCCTTCATCGACGATGTGCGGCGTGACGAGAATGAGGAGGTCCCGTTTTTCCTGTGACGTTCTCGTGACCCCGAAGAGCCGGCCGATAAATGGCAAGTCGACCAGTAACGGAATACCAGACTTCGATTGGGTGACTTGGGTAACAGTCAGCCCTCCGATAACAGCGGTTTCGCCATCAGCGACAAGAAGCTGGTTGTCTGCCCGCTGCTTCCCGAAGATGAAACCGACGTCCGACGACGCCAGCTGGGCGTCGGAATTCTCAGCATGCACCGTCAGGAGGACCTGGCGGTTGTTGGTAATATGCGGCGTCACACTCAGGATGATTCCGACTTCCTTGAGCTGCACCGTTGCGCGCGGAACCTGCCCGGTTCCGGCTGCGCCGCCACCCGACGCATCGATCACCCGGATTGGGATTTCCTGTCCCACAAGAATCTCTGCGCGGCGGTTGTCGAGAGTGACGATACTCGGCTCTGCCTGAAGATCCGCGAGCCTGACTTCCTGCAACGCGTCGAGGAAACTGGTCAATTGAAAGCGGCCGAGCGCAGTCGAGAAAACCAGACTCAGCGCAGGATTCGTGACGCGCGCGTTTGCGTTTGCAATTGCAGACAGCGCGTTTCCGCCGAGCAGGATCCGGTCACCCTGAAATGCCGTACCTCCGCCCAGTGCATCCGGAACTCCGTCGCCGTTCGTGTCGACGGGCCGAGTGGTTGTTGGGTCCGTGCGCTGCACGAGCCGGCTGAAAAATTGATCCGTGCCCGTACCCACATCATATGTAAGTCCAAGCTCCTCAATATCAGTCCGGTTGACGAAAATAATTTTCGCCTTGATGGCTACCTGCGGCGTCCGGACATCGAGGCTGCGGATGAAACCGAGCAGCTCCGCGAGGCGGGTCGGAGATTCGGTGATTACAAGCGTATTAGTGGCAGTGTCGACCGCGACGCTCCCACGGCTGAAGCAGCTGGTCTGCGCATTTTGTGCCGCTTCAGGAACGCCACCGGGAGTGCACTCACGCGACAGGAGCGCCTTTACCGTTCCAACGAGCGCCCCGGCATTCGCATAGTTGATGGGAATCAGCTGCGTCGTCATTGGCTCCGACGACTGCTTGGAGGCGATGTTCTTGTAGCTGTCGACCGTTATGATTCCCGATTGGGCATCCTCGGAAGCAGCGAGACCCTGTCCCTGCAGGATGGCGCGCAGTGCGACATCCCACGGCTGGTTTCGGATTTCAGCCGTGATGGTTCCGGCGACATCCTTTCCAATGACGATTGTGCGTCCAGAGAAAGAAGCAAATGCGGCGATGACGTCGCGAATGTCTGCGTCCTGGTAGGCGACGGTAATTCGCGGCTGCGTGGACTGCTGCGGCGACGTAGCAAGCTGAAGCGCGCGTTCCGCTGGCGGCTCTGCTGCCGCTGCGGCCCGCTCGCGCGCGCCGGCCGAGTACCAGGGCTCGAACGCGACCATTGTTCCGGTTATTGCCACGCGAAGCTCGTTGGTCTTCCGCGAAAGCCTGTGCGGACGCGCCGCATCTGTCTCGACAACGATACGCACAGTTCCCGGTGCGTATTGCGCGGCCCGGATATTGGTGATGCCTGCGCGGTTCACCTTGTCGTAGAAATTCGCGGGGATCGAGAGAAGCGCGCCCTTGAAGTCGATGACGATCCTGTGCGGCGATTCGAGAGTGAAGTCCTCGACTTCAACGCCATCATCTACAGCGATCACGACCTCGGGGCCCGCGGCGCCCTGCACTACGCTTATGGAGCGAACCTCGAGGGCCGGGGCAGCCCCGGCGCTCGCAGTCGAAGCCGCGAAAAAGGCCACGAGGCACGCTAGAGTCATTGGTCGCTTCACTGTGATCTCGCCTGCGTTGAGTCACCCATTACCAGAATCTCCTGTCTGCTAAAGCCGAATTCCTCGATCGTGAACACGACCGACTTCGGCTCGATGCGGGTCACACGCATGCGCCCGAGAGTTTGTCCTACCTTCACGCGGTATTGCTCCTTGGACGTAACGTCGCGAAGAATCGCAACAGAGTTCCGCCCGGAAATGTCAGTCAGCACGCCGACCAGCCTAAGGTCCGTAAAAACCGGCTTGAGGTCCGATGTCGTCATCAGCGAGACGAAGGGGTCGCGTCGCCCTGCAGCGTTATAGTCGAATACTTCCCGATTGAGCACCATTTGGCCAGCAGAGTCGGGAATAGCAGCCACCGGAGTGGCCTGGCCAGAAGCAGCCACAGAAGATGCGGCCAGTACGATCAGGACCAGCGAAGCGAGTCTCATCATCGGTCTTCGTCGATTGCGTCAGGCAGCGCCGTATGCGCCACATACGTCTGAACCTGGAACCCGGTATCGATCAGGGATTCATCCTTCTTTGCGCGCGCCTGCTTCTTATCGTTCTTGACCGCTGGTTTCATCTCGAGTGTAACAGGGGCAATGATGCGGCTCAACGAGCCGACGTTGCTTAGGAACCGGCCCACAGCGTGATATCCGCCAGTGACCGACATCTTGTACCGATAAGTATCGAACTGCTCACCCTGCAGCACTGGAAGCGGCTCCACCTCGGCGAGGTCAAGTCCCACCCGGCGCGCTGCCGTCGAAATATCCTCGAGCAGGGCCGGAACTTCGTTGCTTGTAGGTACGAGCCTGCGCATCACTTTCAAGCGGCGCTGATATTCGTCGGCCTGGACGCGCAGTTTGTCCACGCTTCCTGTCGCGTAATCCTTTTTGGCCTGTTCATTGGCCGTCTCAAGCGAGTCAACCCTGAGCGCAAGCGCGTCAATTTCGGCGGCCTTGGGCCTGTGCATGAAATACAGATAAGCGCCGGTCAGGAGGACTGCGACGACGATAACTGTTGCGAGCCGTTGCTCGCGCTGGGTCATGTTTCCGCCGAGCGCCATTATTCGCTCGTGAGCGAAAGAGGAACGGTCTGGATTATTCCGGGACCGGGGTGCTCCGACTCTGCTTCGAGCACAAATTCCGTCACTTCCTTGCCGCCCTCAGTCATCACAAGCTCCGAGCGCGCGAGTTGGACGTTCCGGATGAATGGCGATTGCTCAAGCGATTTCATGAAGCGCGTAAGCGCCTGGATATCCGCCGTGTGGCCGACAATCCTGAACTTGGTCGACTGCGATGCGGCCTGGAGAAGTGAATCGGCTTTTTCCTTCCTGAGCGCGGC
>JACDDZ010000191.1 GCA_013816695.1 Gemmatimonadaceae bacterium | reverse complement strand
TACGCGATTCTGTGCGGAAGCTTTGGTTGGTTCTCGATGTGGTTCCTGCTCTTCATCAAGCAGCTTCCCGTAATTGCAATTTCCGAAGTTAAGGAAATCATTCAGCCCAAGCTTCGACGGGCGCATGCTCATGGAATCGACGTGAGCGGCCGGCATCTCGACTATGAAGCCGATACCCCGGGAGAACACGAATAATGCGCGGCGTCGTTGGAGTATTTCCGGAGATTGACGCAGCCGTCGACGCGATCCACGAGCTGAAGAAGCAGCGGCTGGGCGAGGTAACCGTTTATTCGCCGACGCCGCGGCACGAACTCGAGCACGCCATCGATGCGGGTCCGAGTGTCGTCCGCAGGTTTACTCTCATCGGCGGGCTCGCCGGTCTCACATTTGGCTACTGGATCGCCATCTGGATTTCGGACTACTGGCCACTGGTTGTAGGCGGCAAGGCAATCGCATCATGGGTTCCCTACACGATTTTCGGTTTCGAGGTCATGGTTCTCGTAGGCGGCCTCTCGACTGTTTTTGGAATGTTCATCAACGCGCGAATTCCCCGGCTCACGATGGCTGTTGGGTATGATCCGCGGTTCAGTCACGGTGACTACGGAATCTGGGTCGAATGCGCGCCTGACAAGGTTCGCGACACCGAGAAAGTTCTGCGCGACTCCGGTGCTGTGGAGGTCCGCGGTGAACGCTAAACTGAGACTTGTGGCGCTCATACCGGTTCTTGGTCTTGGCGCGTGCGAATGGTTCAGCGACTTCAAGCGCCAGCCATCGCTGAGCACGTGGGAAGTTGTTGGCGACAGCACCCGCCCGTCACGCGGAAATCCGCAGAACTCCGTTCCATTTGGTGGCTCGGCTGTATCGGGTTTCCAGATCTCCTATGCCGGACTTCCAGCTACGCTGGATTCGTTCAACGTGCTCGTGAATCCGACTCCTGCGAGCGACGCTTCCATCGAGAATGGACACAAGTACTATCAGATCAACTGTGTGCCCTGCCATGGTGACGCTGCGATGGGCGACGGACCGGTAACCAAGTACGGGATGCCCGGTATAGCGCTCGTAAGCGATGTCACAAAGGGACGGACAGACGGTTACATCTTCGGGATGATCCGGAATGGCCGGGGACTGATGCCGCCGTACAATCGCATAGAGGAAATGGACCGCTGGGATGTCGTGAACTATCTGCGTGGCCTGCAGGGATCGCTGGGACGCAAGGTCGCCATCGGTCCACTGGCGGCGCCGGGCGTAACGGGGAAGATGCTGCCCGGTGCGACGAGACTCGCTCCAACGCGCCCGGTTCCGTACTACCATTCGCCGCTCGCAGACCAGCCAAAGGCGGTTCTACAGGACTCAGCCGCGACTGCTGTTCCCAGGAGTGTTAGCCCGGCGCCCGCACATTCACCAGCACCTGCTGATACTACACCACACGACAGTGTAAGTGGGAGAGCACGATGAGCGCGCATTCCGCACCTCCGCCAAGCCGCGAAGAGCTAATCGCCGGAACTTCGCTGCCGGTCCCTCACATTGTAGTTAACGTTTGCAAGGTTCTCGCTGTTGCAGGAATGCTGCTCTTCCTGGTTGGCGTTCTTACGGGAACTCCGCGAGCCTGGCAGGCGTTCCATTTTAACTGGCTCTTTTTTACAACGATTTCTTCTGCGGGCGTGATGTTCGTAGCGGTTCAGCGAATCACGACAGCTCGATGGTCCCGCTCGATCATTCGCTTCCTGGAAGGCTACGTCGCGTTCCTTCCAGTCGCGTTTGTATTCCTGCTGCTGATAGTGTTCTTCGGAAGAACGCCGATATTCCCCTGGGCGACACACATGCCGGCTGTGCACGAGAAGGAAGTCTATCTGAACCTTGGATTCTTCATTCCTCGCGTGATTATCGTGTTTGCAATTATCTGCGCGCTGAGTCTCTGGTACATCTATACGTCCGTGCGGCTCGACGTTGGTCTTGTTCCGGAATCAGGCGCCGCGTGGGCTCGTGGAATCCGCGCCCGGATGCGCCGCGGGTACCGGGATGAGCGCCGCGAAATTCACTCTACGCATTCGCTGCAGGGTAAGCTCGCCGTGATCCTGGGTTTTGCGTTCGTGTACGGGTGGGTTGTGCTGGCGTGGGACCTCTCGATGTCCCTCGATCCACATTTCCAAAGCACCATGTACGGATGGTGGGTGTTCATGGGCGGATGGGTCGCAGCACTGGCGTCATTTACGCTGCTTGTTCTTGCATGGCGCCGCTATCTCGGCAGGTACGACCTGATCACTGAGAACCACCTCCATGATCTTGGGAAGCTTTGTTTTGCTTTCACGGCATTCTGGGGTTATCTGACTTTCGGGCAGTACCTGGTCATCTGGTACGGCAACCTGGGTGAGGAGACTCACTGGATGCGACTGCGCCTCACTCGCCCCTGGCGTGGCGTAACGTTGATGACGGCCGGGCTGATGTTCCTTGCGCCCTTCTTCGGTCTTCTGTCGCGGGCCGCCAAGGTATTTCTTCCGACGCTGATTCTTTTTACTACATGCTCGGTGATAGGTCTCTGGTTCCACAGGTACATCGAGATTTACCCGTCCATTTACGGAGTGAACTCCGGAATGCCTTTTGGTTTCTGGGAGATTGGAATCGGGATGGGGTATCTGGGGATTTGGGGGCTTTGTTATTCGTACTTCATGGATGCATTCCCGCGGATGCGCGTTGTGCTCATGACTTCACCCTACAGGGATGAAGTCCAGATTCCGGTCAACGCCGAGACAATGGAGCCGCTTCCGGCGCACGAATAGAACAGGTGCCGGAATTCCGGCGACCACCTTATATTCAATAAGAGGCGCCGCCGAGTGGTGGCGCCTTCTTTTGGGGCGTTAGCTCAGCTGGGAGAGCGCCTGGTTTGCAACCAGGAGGTCGCAGGTTCGATCCCTGTACGCTCCACTTAATATTGTCCCCGACGGGCACCAGCCTGGCGGGGATTCTTTTTGTTAAAAGTCTGGACAGACTCCACGCGAAATCAATACTTCGTTACAGAGGCAACGGTCTGCTATCAGACTTGCCATTACGCCAGATAAAAAACCCCGCCAGCAGAGAAATGCTGGCGGGGTTTCTGACCTGCGGATCCTGCCGATAGTTATGGCAGCGTGATGATGTTGCCGTTGCCCAACGTTACCGCACCGTTTCGCGCCAGGGCGCGTCCGATCAGTGTGACGTTGTTGTTGAGAGTGATCGACGACAGGGCGATGATGTTACCCTGGTATGCCGAACCCACGCCGAGTGTGACCGAGCTTCCGGCCACGAAGTACACGTTCTTGGCCTGTGCGCCATTGATCAGGACCACAGCTCCGGCAGTCGTAATTGTGCTGCCAGCCTGGAAGACAAAGGTCGCATTCGCGTCTCCGCCTCCGTCCAGTGTCAGCGTGCCCGTGATTCCAAGCGAGCTCGCGCTGCAGTAAACACCGGCTGCTTTCGTAGTTCCGCCGATGTTGGCCGTACCGACGTTGTTTGCCGCCGGGCAAGGTAGACCCATAAGCGTGTTGTACGCGCTCGTGAGGTCGATCTGTGCCTGCGCTGCGATTGCATTTCCGAGATTCTGCGTTCCTGTTACTACGCAGGGACCAAACCCGGTGACTGTGCTGCCAGGACTGATTGCGATGTCGGCGTTAATGATTCCGCCGGTCACGCAAGTAATGGTCGTTCCTGCCATAATCCCGTTAAGCGCTGCGGCCCCGAGGTTCACTATCGGAGCTGGAGCAGGTGCCGCTGTCACGATTACCGTTGCCGTTCCGAATACAGTTCCGCTGGTTGCGCGGACAGTGTTGGTAAAGGTCCCGGGAATCAGGCCCGCTGTGAACAAGCCGGTACTGGAGTTGATTGTTCCTCCTCCATTTGTGACAGTCCAGACGGGAGTGATAGTAATGATGTTCCCTGACTGATCCCTTCCGACTGCAATGAACTGCTGGGTTGCGCCGACCTGCAGCGTGGCCGGGTTCGGCTCGACTGTGATCGTAGTGAGGACCTGTGCCGGCGGCGGTGTGGTTGTAACGATTACCGTAGCGGTTCCCGAGATGGTTCCACTTGTCGCGCGCACAGT
>JACDDZ010000190.1 GCA_013816695.1 Gemmatimonadaceae bacterium | reverse complement strand
TTCTCGCGCAGCAGGTTCGCGCAGAACGCGTGGATCGTTCCACGCATCACCTTTTCTCCGGACCCGCCCTCCAGGCGGTCAAGGCGCTCTGCAATCTCACCCGCAGCTTTGTTCGTGAATGTGAAAGCACAAATGCGTGCGGGATCAAAATTTCTTTTCTCGATGAGGAAGCGGATTCGTTCGATCAGGCAGAACGTTTTCCCTGATCCAGGACCGGCGAGCACAAGCAGGCAGTCGACATCAGATTCGATTGCCTTGCACTGGGACTGTGTCGGTACCTGCGGGACAGCCACTGCCTTCGGGCTAGGCGAGTGGGCGCGCAACCAGAATTCCTGTGGACCTCTTTATCGCGCCCACATATTCGGGAAGCGTCCGCTGGCTGATTTCTACGCTTCCGCCGGACAATGGTGCGTGTAAAACGCGCAGCACTCCCTGCCCATCCCGATATGCAAACGCAGCATGACTCACATCAAGCCCGGGAATTGACGTGGCGAAAGCCAACACATCACCGCTTCGAATTAGAGCAGAGACTCCCTCAATCCTGTTCGTGGGAATGACGTACCGGGGATGTGTGTCGAGCGAACGCTCGATCGCGCCGATCGCGCCGAATACCGAATCATCTCTCAGACCTGGATACGAGGCCCGATGCTCGGTCATGAAGCGGAGCGGCCTGGCGTCGTTCACGCCACCTAGTTCCTTTCCAAGATCGCGGACCAGCCCGCGCTTCTGCCCATCGCTGATCCATTCGCTGAAGTAGTGCAGGCGCGAGGCAAATCCATCCCTCTCGCCACCGCGGTACCGCATCTGCTCGATTTCACGCGCGAACTGATTCCAGGCCGGCTTGACAGATTTCCGGGATGCGCGTGCGACAGCAATTGCCGATTCCACGAGAGTCACGCAGTCGAACCGCGTCAGCGAGAGTGTGAGCGGTTCCTTCTTTCTTGCGTCACCACCCTGCTTCAGGTACCGCTCAAGGGTGAATGCTTCATACGGTGTCCCGATCGCCAGCGTTCCAACTTTCGCTGCGGCTATGCCTATTCCATCAGGAACTTGGAGCGTTCGGACCTCGAACTCATGCAACGAGGCAGACCAGGATCCCAGTCTCGCCAGATCTTCGCTGCCCGGCGGATCTACCGAAGGCAGCGCGTTACCAGAGAGGCACGCCTCGAGGGGTAGCGCTCCAACCGCCAGCCCCAAGGCTCCAGCTCTCCTGAGAAACTCACGCCGCCCGAATTCGTCCATCAACTGCCGCGATACGTGGAGTATCCGAAAGGACTGACAAGCAGCGGTACATGATAGTGCGCATCGCCATCAACCAGACTGAACGTCACCACAATATCCGAGTAAAAGGTCTGTCGGGAGGAATTCCTGAAATAGTCCGCAACGGAGAACGTAAGCGAATACTCGCCCGCGTTCAGCTTCGTCCCCACCCCGGCGATATCCTTTACCCGCCCATCGGCGTCAGTGTTACCAGAGCCGAGCACTGCTCCGCCGTGCTTGAGGAGGACGTTCACACCCTGGGCAGGCTTGCCCAGCGCAGTATCGAGGACGTGTGTGCTCAATGTGCTCAACTGACTGTCTCCTCTTGAGGGCCAAGTAGCCTCTCAAGTCTAAGGTGCACGATTTTCCCCTGCTCTTCGGACGCAATTACGATCTCCACTTCCGGAGCGTTGCGCAGCCTGTCCTTTGCAATCGTGAGCAGTTCCGCTGCAGTCTTGCCATGCGCCGATACTATATAGATGTATCCGAAGCGGTCTTCGTATTCGCGGTTTATCTCGGCGATTTCCTTCCTGAGCTCCGCTTCAACCACATCCATTCCCGACTGCTCCCGGGCGGACCACGCAGCCCCGCGTTCCCCCTGTGGCTGGGCGCCAGCCTTCTCGCCGATTCGCGGATGATGCGCGAACGCTTCCATGCGGTCCCGAACCGTAAGGGATTTCCAGAAAAGGTCAGCTGTGAAAAAAACAGAATCCCGGAAACGAAACGGACGCCGTGCAAGCATCATTGAAACCCAGCGCGAGGCTCCGCAACATTCCTTGAGCAGCGCGCCCGCTTCGTCAGCGGGCATTTCATCCAGCTGCGTGACAGTTACCCGCGTCATTTAGGAGGCAGCCCGTCCAACCAGCCGCAAGCGTGCAACTCCTCCATCGGGATAGATATTCAACCGCACGTGTGTGGCCGGAGGAGTGGACACGTCCCATGAGTGCCTTGCGTGTGGTTCAACGGCGGTCTCGGGAAGCAACGTACTCCACTTCGCTGAGTCCGCATTGAAGCTGCCCGAGTCCGCGTCGGCGAATTCAAGCATGCACTTGCCCGGCGCATTTCCCTTGAAATGGTCGGTGTCCATTTCTACCCGGCGCAGGCTTCCACGCCGCGCTAACTGAACGACCGTCCAGTCGTGGCCGGGGCCGCGGCGACGCCTGGTTTCCCACCCGTCTCCCATGTGTGTCGAGCGGCCTGGCATGATCATGTTCTGGGGATTCCCGTAATGCATGTCACTGGCTGAAATCACCAGCCCGCCATTCTCGAGCGCAGCAAGGTCAACTTCACGGCCGTCGCTGAATATTTTCTCGTCCGGTACCACTTGGCCGTGGACGCGAAGTCGCGCAACACCGCCATCGGGGAAAATGCTGAAGCGGAGATGGGTGACGCGGCTGGCCACCCTGGTCTCGAAAAAGTTCTGGCTGTCGCCCTTCAGATTCGCCTTCTCGAGAATAGGCTCCCACCGAACTTCCCCGCCCGTGACCCTGTCGAGAGCCGGAGAATCGTCGATCGAGCAGGCATCGATGCTCGCCTGCTCCGGAAAATTTCCCGTGAAATAGCTGGTGTCTATAACGACCCCCCGGACGATCCCGGGCCTCCCCAGTCGCACAATTGCCCAGTCAAAGCCCGGCGTTCTGCGCCGGCGCGTTTCCCACCCATCCATCCATTTTCCGCGCTCAGTGTATTCGCCTTCGCGCCACTCGGGTGCACCTACCTTGATAAGGCTCTCTTTGGGCGCGAAAAATTCGTCATTGGCAGCGATGACGGCTCCGCCCAGCCTTTCGGATGCAAGGTCGGGGAGCCGTGTGAATCCCGGGCCGGTCCCCGCTCCTGATGTGCTGTTCGATGGCATCCCTTAGGGTAACACGGATGCATTCCAAAGGTGAGGGGAGGCACCCTGTTGTGCTAAATTCCTGTTAGACCGTTTCACGAGGGGTTTCATGCCGGTTAAATGCACGCACCTCAATCAGATCAGAGAGGTGAAGCCATCTGCGAATGGCTGTGAGGATTGTCTCAAAATGGGGTCGGGCTGGGTTCATCTCAGACTGTGCCTTTCCTGCGGCCACGTCGGCTGCTGCGACTCGTCGCCCAACAAGCACGCGACTGCGCACTTCAAGTCCACGAATCATCCCGTGGTCAGGAGTTTTCAGAAGGGCGAAGATTGGGGCTGGTGTTACATCGACGAATCCGAACTCGACGGCAGCGTCCTGAAAGTCGGAAAGAAGTAGCACTCAAGGATGCAGGAGCGCTGGCCGGAGCTCCCGCTCGCGACTTGCACCGCCGGACGCAATCGTCGGGAAGACCCGAGCTGGAATCGTGCGTCCTTGGAACGTGTTCCCGTATTGCAGACACCTGACAAGGATCCAGATACTGCCATGGAAATAAAAGACAACCCAGATACACACCGCTTTGAAACTGTGATTGGAGATCAAACCGCGTTCGTTGAGTACAGGCGCACGGACGACCGCATCACCCTGGCGCACACAATGGTCCCGCCGTCACTTGAAGGAAAAGGGATCGGAACTGCCCTGGCTAAATACTCGCTCGACTTCGCGCGCCAGAATTCGCTCAAGGTGATTCCGTCCTGTCCTTTCATTGCCGAGTACATCGAGGCACACCCTGAATACGCGGACCTCACGGATTAAGCGGGGAAAACCTTTTTCCCCTGTGCGAAGGTCGTGAAGACTTCGCCGTAAAGTTCGCGGCCCGCGTATGGCGTTATCGGATGGCGATGCTCAAGCTTGGCGGGATCCACGGCAAACGACGCGTCGGGGTCGAAGATAACGATGTCTGCATCGAAGCCCGGCTTTATTGCAC
>JACDDZ010000189.1 GCA_013816695.1 Gemmatimonadaceae bacterium | reverse complement strand
GAGCAGCGGCGACTGGATGCAGGTCTCGACGTGAGGAGCTGCCATTCATCAGTGAGGAAGCAGATCACAAGGCAGATCGACAGCGCGGCGCAGCGTGTTCCGATGCACAAGCGCGCGGAGGTTGGCGCACTGGCAGACGCAGCGCGCGATTCGCTTTCCACATTCCAGGGTGCGGGACTGGAAAGTCAACTAATGGAAATGTCGGGGCGTACGAGTTCCGCCGAGGAATTCCTGCGAGACTACGTCCGGATGCGACCGCCTTCTCTGAAAAGTAAAACCGGACCTGATGACAGGTCCGGTTTCCGGTTGCTGGTACTTCTTGCAGGCGGCAGCCCTAAACTCCGATCGGGTGCCAGGTTGTCTTGAACTCGCAGAAGTCGCGGATGTCATAGACACTCTGCGTCTTGTCGGAAAGCCAGTCAACCGCATCGTCTGCGTTTCTGGCCTTTAGTCTCTTGATGCTGTCAGCGGCTCCAAGAGCGAGAGTTTTCTTGTCTTCTCCGCTGACAACGGCACTGATGCCACGCAAGTGGGTGTGGGTCGCGAAGGTCGGGACCATCTCGGCGCGGAATCCTGTCAGCAGGTTCACGACGCCGCCGGGAAGATCAGATGTGGCAAGCATCTCGCCCAGCACAATTGCAGGGTACGGGGAGAGTTGCGATGCGAGTGCGATGACAGTGTTGCCGCTCACGATCGCCGGCGCAATCATGCTCATGAGCCCCAGCAGCGGAAAGCGATCCTCGGCGATAATGCCAACGATGCCCATCGGCTCAACGACAGTGAAGTTGAAGAAGGGACCGGCGACTGCATTCGTATTTCCGAGAACCTGCTCATACTTGTCGGCCCATCCAGCGTAGTAGATCAGGCGGTCAACAGTTGCGGCAACTTCGCGCTCCGCGTTTGCTTTCGACTGCCCTGTAGTGCGGACGATTGCGCTGCACATTTCGGTGCTGCGGGCTTCGATCATCTCGGCGAGGCGGTAGATGATCTGGCCGCGGTTGTAGGGCGTGCGCTTCGCCCAGCCCGGGCCCGCTTTCGCGGCAGCTTCAATTGCGTTTCGTAAATCCTTTCTCGTGCACTGCGGAATGTTCGCGAGGACCTTACCGGCTGTACCATTCCCGCCAGATTCATGAATTGGATAGGTGCGTCCGCTCTCCGAGCGAATGAATGCGCCGCCTACGTATACCTTGGGCGTCTTGATTATTGGCAATCGCGTGGTCATACGATCTTCCCGTAGTCGAGCAGTCCCTGCCTGCCGCCTTCGCGTCCGAATCCTGACTCCTTGTAGCCCCCGAACGGGGATGCCGGGTCGAACTTGTTGAATGTATTTGCCCAGACAACACCAGCCTTGAGCTCGGTGCTCATCTTGAGAATTCGCGAGCCCTTGTCGGTCCACACTCCAGCGGATAGCCCGTACATGGTGTTGTTTGCTTTTTCAACTGCTTCTTCCAGCGTCCTGAATGTGAGGATGCTGAGCACGGGTCCAAAGATTTCTTCACGCGCAATTCGGTGACTCTGGGTCACGTTCGTAAAGATCGTCGGCTTGAAGAAGAAACCGCTCGTCGGGAGCTTGCACGCGGCTGGCTGGTACATCTGGGCGCCTTCCTCGACGCCGTGTTCGACCAGCTCGGTGATCTTGTCCAACTGCGCGCGTGAATTGATTGCGCCGATATCGGTGTTCTTGTCGAGCGGATTGCCGACACGCAGGACACTGATCCGGTCCTTGAGCTTGCGAACGAATAGCTCAGCGACCGATTCCTGCAGGAGAAGGCGACTACCTGCACAGCAGACATGTCCCTGATTGAAGAAAATTCCGTTCACGACTCCATTCACAGCGGCGTCTATCGGGGAGTCCTCGAAAACGATGTTGGCCGCTTTCCCGCCAAGCTCCATTGTCATTTTCTTGTCCGTCCCCGCAACCTGCCGCATGATGCGCTTGCCAACTTCTGTCGACCCGGTGAATGCGATCTTCGCTGCAATGGGATGGCCCATTACGGCGGCGCCGGTATCACCGAATCCCGTTACGAAGTTTACCACACCCTCTGGCAGCTCCGCTTCCTGCAGGATTTCCGCAAACTTCATTGCGGTCACGGAAGTTGTTTCCGCCGGCTTGAGCACTACCGTGTTACCCATAGCAAGTGCCGGCGCAATTTTCCAGGCAAGCATCAGCAGCGGGAAGTTCCACGGAATCACCTGGCCGACAACTCCAAGCGGTGCGACCTCGCGGCCGGGAATTGCATACTCGATCTTGTCAGCCCAACCCGCGTGATAGAAGAAATGCGCAGCGACCATCGGAAGGTCGAAGTCGCGCGATTCCTTGATTGGCTTTCCCCCATCCATTGTTTCTGCAACCGCCAACTCTCTCGCATGGTCCTGAACGAGCCGGGCAATACGGAACAAATACTTGCCGCGCTCGCGCCCCGACATTTTTCCCCACACTGTATCGTATGCATGGCGTGCGGACTGGTACGCGGCATTCACATCGTCAGCATTCGCGAGAGCAATCTCTGCGATTTTCTTTTCGTTGGCCGGATTGATCGAGTCGAAATACTTACCGGACCGGGGGGCCACGAACTTTCCGCCGATGAACAGATCGTAGCGGCTCTGGATTCTCGGATCGGCGCTTTCTGGCGCCGGATCGAACTCCCAAAGGTCACCGAATATCAGCTCCGGAATCGAGCCGCGTCGCGCGAGG
This sequence comes from Gemmatimonadaceae bacterium, assembly GCA_013816695.1. The sequence continues at coordinate 1,390 of JACDDZ010000189.1, read as the reverse complement.
CTTGTTCGCGCGGAAATGGCGGACGATCCGTTTTTCTTTACAGCCTTGGTTGAGGGCACTTGTTAGTAGCTCTCCGTTGCTTCGGTGAAGTAGTAGGGTGCCTGATATGCGCCTGTTTTTTCCTTTTCTATCTGCCGAAGCAGGTCGTTCAGCAGCGAGCTCGCGCCGAAACGAAAGCGCGAATTATTGAGCCAGGCATCGCCGAGCGTTTCCTTTACTGCAACGAGAAAATGCAGCGCCATCTTGGAATTCTTGATACCGCCTGCGGGCTTCATTCCAATGGCCTGTCCAGTAGCGAAGAAATGGTCGCGAATTGCCTCGAGCATTACCTGCGTATTCGCAAGCGTTGCAGCTCCCGCAGCCTTTCCAGTGCTTGTTTTGATGAAGTCGCCTTCACGAATCACGCGCATTGCGAGAAATGACGCTGCGCGAATGCTGTCATAGCTCTCCAACTCATGCGTTTCGAGAATCACCTTGAGCGCGGAATCACCGCAGGCCTCAACAACCGCTGAGATTTCGTCCTGAACCTCGTCGAGCTCACCGGAAAGAAACGCCGAGCGGTTGATTACCATGTCGATTTCATCAGCTCCGTCGGAGACCGCCTGCCGCACTTCTGCGAGGCGCGTCCGGAGTGGAGCCTGCCCGGAAGGAAATGCAGTTGCAACCGATGCAATCTTGATCGGTGTATCACCGAGCCATTTCCGGGCGTATTTGACAAGCGGAGGATAAATGCAAACGGCCGCAACCTGTGGAACCGCCGGGTCGTCGCTCGGCTGCCGCGCTTTCTGGCAGAGCGAAGCCACTTTTCCCGGCGTGTCCTTGCCTTCGAGGGTAGTGAGATCCACCATCGAGACAGCGGTTTTGAGGCCCCATATTTTTGACTGTTTCTTGATGCTGCGCGTGGTGAAGCCGGCAGCGCGTTCCTCAACCCCGACCTGATCAACAGGTCCGACGTCGTCGAGCAGCCGGAAAAACGAGGAGTTGCGTGGTAATCCGGTGGCCGAACGTGACGTGGAGGGGGTACTTCTTCTCTTCGTCAGCATCTTCTTAACTTAGCGTCTGGAGGGGCTATTACAACTATAGAGTGGGCGTACCGCGTATTAACTTGAACCGGATGCCTACAACGAAACGTCCCTTCGCGGTGCTGTTCGACCTCGACGGCACCCTCATTGACTCCATCGGACTGCTGCTCGCATCGGTAAAGCACAGTTTCGAAGGCCGCACCCTCGCACCCACCGAAGCCGAGTGGATTGCGGGGATTGGAACTCCGCTCGCCAAACAGCTCGAGCCGTACGCCACTTCACCCGCGGATGTAGAGCTCCTTGTATCGCGATATCGTGCATTCCAGCATGAGGCGCACGACCGGATGACCCGGGCCTACGATGGCGTC
>JACDDZ010000188.1 GCA_013816695.1 Gemmatimonadaceae bacterium | reverse complement strand
ACGATTGTCGCTTCGTCCTCCCGCGCAGCAGTTCGCCGGTCATCCCACCATGCATTCGACGAATCACTCATCAGCTCGAGCAGGATCGCATCGGCGGGGCTGGTGACAAATGAGCTGTCTTTCGATTTCGGGTCGAGCAATTCATCCCAGGTCCTGCGCTGCAACTCCGACATTGTCTGCTCGAAGAGCACCGCCTGGGTGGAGTTTCTTGAATAATGTCGATCCCAGGCCGAAAGAACCCGGAGAGCTTCGCTGAGTTTGTCATCCGGGTGCCGTGCATTTTCCGCATTGGCGACGCGAAGGATGACCGGCAGGAACGCATCCACCCGTGCACTTCCCGCATCGGTCTGCATTGAGCGGATTTTTTCAGGAGTCCATGCAGAATCGGCGCGCAGAAGCTGGTTGATGCGCATTGCGCGCCAGGGGGGATACCAGTCGGACCCGAGGTAATCGCTGCTCTGTTTCGGGTCGATTGGCTGCTGGTTGGCAGACGCGAGAAAGCCCTGTGCGGGATTAACCGCTCCCGGCTGCTTGCCGAGTGGTATGAATCCGGTCCAGTCACTACCTGAACTCCTGCCATCGAATATCAGGTCACCGCGATTGCCTGGTCGCACCGGATAGGCACCTGTCGCGCGTATGGCAATGTTTCCGCTCCTGTCGGCAACGAGTCCGTTCTGGATTGGCGCGCGCATTCTCTCCATCGCGGTGAGCCACTCCGTCGCCGTATGCGCGTGTGTGGCCGCGATGAATCCCTCCAGTTCATCCGAGGGCTCGAGTGCGGTCCATCGCATCGACAGCCAGCGGTCGCGGAACTTCCGCATTGGTCCACGGTGTGTGAAGAGCAGCGTGTCGGTCATGATCACAGCGCCTGACGCATCACGATACTGTTCCGCCCTGAGGGTGATGGGTTTCCAGGCACCGTCAAGCATGTATTTGCGAGGACGCTTCAGGTCATCCACTGTTTCGGCGTAGTAATCATTCACGTCGCTCTGGCCGTTGGTGAATGTCCAGGCAGCGTCGCGATTGAAACCGATGACAATTCCCGGAACTCCAGGGAAAGTGACACCGGCAACGTCGAGCACGCCCGGCACAACTATGTGCGCCTCATACCATACAGATGGCAGACTGAGATCCAGGTGCGGATCGCCGGCGAGAATGGCGTGCTTGTCGCGTGTGCGAGCCGGCGCAACCGCCCAGTTGTTGCTGCCGATCCCGTCAACTCCGGGGCGCACGACACCCATTGTGAGCAATGCGTCAATGTCCGCTGACCGCGCAGAGGCCAGCGCAACGAGAGATGTGTCACCGGGACCGGGCGCGGGAATCCGGGCAAAATCGAAACGCGGTGCATTCAAGCCGTTCGGCTGGATCGGTTCCTGGATGGGACTGTTCACCGGGAGAATTGCGTCAGCCGCTGCGCGGCCAACCAGAGCCTGGGCCCGCATGCGTGCGAGGCTCGCGTCGTTGTATCCGAGCGTAAGATTCATTCGCATCATGAAGTACACCGTATTGATTGGCTCCCACTTCACCGGCTTGCCGCTCAGGAGTCGATACTCCATCGGATAGTCGCGGGGCTTGAGCGCTTCTATCCACGCATTGACGCCGTCGGAGTACGCCACGACGGCACGATAGCTGGGCGAGTTCTTGTCAAGCGCGGCAAATTTCGCTTCCGCTGCGCGCGCGAGTCCGAGCGCCCTGCTCGAGGAGTCAACTGAAACGAGCCGTGCGCCCGCCAGCTCGGAGAGCGTGCCCTTTGTAGCTCGCGTCTGGAGATCCATCTGAAAAAGTCGATCGCGCGCGACGACGTAGCCAAGAACCCTGTATGCGTCATCTTCGTTCGTCGCAAATATGTGCGGTACTCCGCGGTCATCATAAACGACATCCACCTTACCCTTGAGGTTCGGAATGTGAACCAGTGCGCCAGGCGCACGAGTCGCGGCCTTCGCGATATTCCACACCCCGTCAACAGGGTCAAGCAACGGACCGAGTGCAGGCACCGGCCCGATCTTGCGTGAAGCCACAGCGACCGATGCGACGAGTACCAGTGCGGCGAGCGCTACACGCAGACTGAATCTTTTATTCACTTGTTGTTTTGTGGGAGCTTGAAGTGGGACCGTACCGCTTCTGGATCGCGGCAAGCGCCATCCTGTCTACAAAATCGGGAGCAATCAACTTTAGCCACTGCCCGATCCGCGCTGTCATGGTCATTACGATCTCGCGCTTGCGTGCGGCGGCAGTTTCGATGATCAACCGGCAGCACTCCGCGGTGCTCATGACACCGGACCGCATGAAGGCCCGATCGCCCAGCGGAAGTCCGTCGGCGCCGAGCGCCCTCTCACCGATTCCTGTGTCCACAAAGCCGGGATATGCAACCGTGACAGTGACGCCCGACCCGCGCAGTTCGATTCGCAGCGAATCGAAGAAACCGGCCATGGCGTGCTTGCTTGCTGCGTAGCCCGATCGGGATGGGACGCCCGCTTTCCCCGTGAGGCTCGAGACGGCGACGATGCGGCCGCTGGTCGCCCGTAAATATGGTAGTGCGTAGAATGTGCAGTAGGCGCTGCCCATGTAGTTGACGCGCATTATGTCATCCAGAACATCGGGGTCGCTGAGATCCTCGAAATTCGCGTGCATCCCGACACCGGCGTTGTTGATGAGTGTGTCGATGCGGCCAAATTGCCGAACGGTTTCCGCGATGAGAAGCTCGCACTGTGCCTTCTCGTTAACGTCGCAGCGAACCACCCGTACGTCGTTTGGGTTGGTGCAGCTATTCCTGACGTCTTGCAGGGCATCGGCATTTCGGGCGGCTATCACAAGCTTTGCACCCTGGGCAGACAACTGTCGTGCAAGCTCAGCGCCTATGCCGCTCGATGCACCGGTGATGATGACAACGTTGTCCCGAAACTCACTCGCCCCCATTCAGCCCCGGCATTAGCGGAGCACAACGATAGGTCTATTGCTTCTTCTTCGCTATCGACGATTGCGCGTCGGCAATTTGGCGGGCAGCTGAGTTTAGCGCTGCCTCGATCATCCTGATCTGGTCGGCAAGGGACTTCTGGGCCAGGCTCAGGGCGCCAGCCGCGACCTGAAGGGCGGCAACCTGAATTTCCGGGTTGTTGACGATTTTCGTTGCCGCTACTTCCACAGACCTGGAAAGTTCTTCAGCCGCTTTTTGCAGATTCGCGAGCGCTTCGTCCGGTGTCGGCTGCGTCACTTTAACCGCGACCGAATCGACAGCAGGAGTGGCAGTAGACTGCGCATGGGCGCTGGCCGTTCCGCCGACAAGTGCGACGATAAGTGCGACGAGTGCAAACACAATTGAACTTTTCCGCATCTAGGTGCCCTGGTGTTAAGGAGGGATGAAGCTTCGTCTCAATCATTAGTACCCATTGCAATTCCAATAGTTGCCCCCAATTTCGGGCATGGCTCATCCAGCTCCATCCGACGCTCGCACACTTAGGCGGGTTGTAATCGCATCCTGCTCGGGCACCGCTATCGAGTGGTACGACTTCTTCATATTCGGAACTCTCGCGGCGACTCTGTCGCAGCATTTTTATGCACCCGGGAACCCCCTGAACGCGTTGTTGCAGACGCTTGCAACATTCGCTGTCGGATTTGCGGTTCGCCCCTTCGGAGCACTGGTATTCGGACACTTTGGGGACAGGTTCGGGCGAAAAGCTGCGTTCCTCACAACCCTGCTCATCATGGGTGGAGCTACTGCCGCGATCGGGCTCCTTCCGGGTTATGAATCCATTGGCTCAGCGGCCCCAATCATCCTTGTTGCGCTCCGTATGCTGCAGGGCCTCGCGTTGGGCGGCGAGTACGGGGGCGCAGCCGTATATGTGGCTGAACACGCATCACGCGAGAAACGCGGCTACTACACGAGCTTCATCTACACGACCGGAACCATTGGACTGCTCATCTCGCTCCTTGTCGTAAGTGGCGTTCGGGCATGGCTCGGTGAAGAGGCGTTCAAGCAGTGGGGATGGAGGATTCCCTTCCTCGCTTCGCTCATTCTCGTTGCCCTTTCTTACTACATTCGCGCAAAGCTGCACGAGTCTCCTGTATTTACAGAGATGAAGGCAAATAACAGGCACTCGACCTCGCCAGTGAGAGAGTCA
>JACDDZ010000187.1 GCA_013816695.1 Gemmatimonadaceae bacterium | reverse complement strand
GGCGGAACACGCTACGCAGGCGAGCTAAAGAAGTCGATGTTCACCGTTATGAACTATCTCCTGCCGAAGCAGGGCGTGCTCTCGATGCACTGCTCCGCCAACATCGGCAAGGACGGCGACTCGGCGCTCTTCTTCGGGCTTTCGGGAACGGGAAAGACGACGCTATCGGCGGATCCCAAGCGCGGACTGATCGGTGACGACGAACACGGCTGGTCGAAGGATGGGATTTTCAACTTCGAGGGCGGCTGCTACGCGAAGGCGATTCACCTCTCGGCGGAGAGCGAGCCGGACATTTATCGCACGACGCAGATGTTCGGGACGATCCTCGAGAACGTGGTGCTCGACGCGAACAAGAAAGTCGAGTTCGACAATCAGTCGATCACGGAGAACACGCGCGCGTCGTACCCGCTCAACTATATAAAGAACTACGTGCCGAGCGGCCGGGGCGGGCATCCGAAGAACGTGGTGTTCCTGACGGCGGATGCATACGGAGTGCTGCCGCCGATCGCGCGATTGTCGCCCGAGCAGGCGATGTACTACTTCCTGTCCGGGTACACGGCGAAAGTTGCGGGAACGGAGCGCGGAGTGAAGGAGCCGCAGGCGACATTCAGCGCCTGCTTCGGCGCGGTGTTCCTGGTGTGGCATCCGACGAAGTACGCGCAGATGCTCGGCGAATTATTGAAGGAGCACAAGTCTCACGTGTGGCTGGTGAACACCGGCTGGAGCGGCGGAGCGTACGGCACTGGAAAGCGGATGAAGCTTTCGTACACGCGTGCGATGGTGAACGCTGCGCTGCACGGCGAGCTGGACGACGTGGCGACGAAGAAGGATCCAGTGTTCGGGCTCGAGATTCCGACGGCGATCGAGAAAGTGCCGAGCGAGATCTTGAATCCTCGCGATACGTGGGCCGACGGCGCGGCGTACGATGCTCAGGCGAAGAAGTTGGCGGAGATGTTCCGGAAGAACTTCGAGAAGTTCGGAGATGTGGGGGCGGGGATTAAGGCGGCAGGGCCGGAGGCGATGTAGCAGTCCCTGGATCGTTTATGATTTGCTTCTGGCAAACTCATCCATTTAAACTGCGCCTTGCGCTTAGGAACTAGTCACACAGATTGACGGAAGTTTAATGCCTTCGGATCGAGGTGCAATGAAATTGTACTTCCTCGGTGGAGTTCACGGCGCCGGTAAGACGGCGCTTTCGCAAGCTCTCGCCACGCTGATTGGTGGCGTCAGGCTGTCCGCAAGTGACTTGATCCGCGAGGAAGGAGTCGAGCCTTCCGCACCAGACAAACGGGTCTCCGACATCGACGCCAATCAGGAGCGTCTGTTATGGGCGATCGACAAGCGGCGTCACAGCGCAACCCCAATAATTCTTGACGGTCACTTTTGCCTTCGGAACGCAAGCGGCGAAGCGACAGCAATTCCGCCATCCGTGTTCGTTCGTTTAATGCCGGACGCATTAATGCTGCTCGAAGCTCCAGCGGAAGAGATTACTCAGCGACTCTCTGCGCGCGATGCACAATCCCATTCACTCAACGAAATTCGTGATCTCTTAGCGTGTGAGAAGCAGACGGCAGAACAAGTTAGCGCATTGCTAGCGATCCCATTAAGAATTCTCGGACCGACAAGCTCACTTGACGACGCGGTCCCCTTTCTAAAGAAGTTACACAATTAGCGTGCGAGCCCTGCTTGATACCAACGTTCTCATTCACCGCGAGGCGCGCACCGTTGTTCGCGACGACATTGGAACGCTCTTCCGCTGGCTCGACGTCCTACACTGGGAGAAGTGTGTTCACCCTCAGTCCAGTGATGAAGTAAATAAGCACGCCGACCAATCGGTGGTGCGAACGTTGAGAGCGAAGATGGGGAGTTATCAGGTCCTCCAATCAATCGCACCGGATAGCGAGGCGATCGGGATAATTCGCGCCGAAGACGTAACGGAAAATGATCGCGTCGATACATCGCTTCTCGCTGAGGTTGCAGCCGGGCGAGTAGACGTCCTTATCACTGAGGATCGGGCGATTCACCGGAAGGCCGCGCGCATCGGACTTGCGGCGCAGGTCTTCACAATCGACACCTTTTTAGAGAAGGTCACGAGTGAAAACCCTAGCCAAGCCGAGTATCCGGTACTCGCGGTCCGGCGGACGGTTTTCGGTAGAGTAACCCTCTCTGACCCCTTCTTCGATTCGTTTCGCGAAGACTACCCCGGCTTTGACGCGTGGTTCAATCGACACGCTGATGAGCCCGCGTACACCTGTACCGCGGAGGATGGATCTGTCGTCGCGTTCTTGTATCTGAAGAAGGAGTCTCATGAAGAGAACTACTCTGATATTGCTCCTGCGTTTCCCAGAGCCACGCGGCTGAAAATTGGCACGTTCAAGGTTGTCGCGAACGGAAATAAACTCGGTGAACGGTTCCTCAAGATTATTTTTGATTACGCCTTCCGGCTTGGGGTCGAAGAGATTTATGTGACTATCTTCGAAAATCGACCGGATCACGACCGTCTGGTCCGACTGCTTGAAGATTGGGGATTCCAGCGCTACGGCAAGAAGTCATCGCCAGCAGGGGTCGAACTCGTTCTCATTCGCGATTTCCGGCCTGCATTCGACATGCAAGACCCGAGGAGAACATATCCCTATGTGAGTGGGCGCGCCCGCAAATTCATCGTTCCGATTTATCCTGAATATCATACTGAATTATTGCCCGATTCCATCCTTAAAACTGAGTCTGCGGACGCGTTTCTAGACAATCGACCAAGTCGAAATGCGATAAGCAAGGTGTACATCTCCCGTTCGATTGAGCGTAGTCTCAAGAGCGGTGATCTCGTTGTTTTCTATCGAACCGGTTCTGGAACGGGCCCCGCCCATTATACATCTGTAGCGACCACGATCGGTGTAGTCCAAGACGTTCAAACCGAGATTCCCTCGCTCGAGCAATTCCTTGCACTCTGTCGGAAGCGTAGCGTCTTTACCGACTCTCGCCTCGCTGAGCATTGGAATTACAACAAAAGAAATCGTCCGTTTGTTGTGAATTTCCTCTACGTGTATCCCCTGCCCAAACGTCCGAATCTGAGCCAGCTCAAAGCAGCAGGTGTAATCGCCGTGGCACCGCGAGGTTTTGAACCGCTTTCTGACTCTGCCTTCGACTCCCTACTGAAAATCTCAAATGCCGACCAGCGTTTTATTATCCGTTAAACCGGAGTTTGCGCGCGCAATTTTCGCGGGAACAAAGACGTATGAGTTCCGACGCGCACTCTTCATCTCACCGGACGTCGCCCGGATCGTCGTGTATGCGTCAAGCCCTCTCCAACGGGTCATCGGCGATTTTCGGGTTGACCGGATCCTCTCGATGTCCCCGAAGGATCTTTGGCTTGCGACTCACCATGGGGCTGGCATCACCCAGGATTACTTCAAGAGTTATTTTCGCGGAAGGTCGATCGGACATGCGATTGAAGTTCACGAACCACGTCGTTTTTCACGTTCGCGGCGCCTCACAGAGCACTACGGCTTGCTGCGTCCACCGCAATCGTTTTGCTACCTCGATTAAGGTGATGCACCGATCCCTACTTTTTTACCTCGGATCTGGTTCCTGTGGAAATGGTCAGGGAGATTTAGAATGGCACTACAGCTAAGGAAGTTCGCGTCGCACTGAAAGGGATCGATTGAACAGCTGCACCGTGTTCTCGCACACCAATTCGTCAAGCAGCAAAAGATGCTTGCTCCCAGCGAGATTCGTTTTTTGCGAAAGCATATCGGCCTTTCATCGATTGACCTTGGCTACCCGAACGGGCGTAACGCGCGAAACGGTCCCGCGGTGGGAGTCTGGGGGCCAGTCAATGGCATCGGTTGCTGATCGTCTTCTCAGGGTGCTTGTTATGTCTCACAAACCGACGGAAGATTATCTTGTTGAAGATATGTTGAAGGAGTTGACGAGCGAACCGTTCCCTGACACTCTCTTGACGATGCCGATGCGAAATAGTCGCACCTCCGGCTGGCGGCCTAATCGGGCTCTAGCAGGAGTATAGGGGCCGCCGCGCACCACTCTTCCATTTGCGACGGCGCTTTCGGGCAGCGGACCGAAACGGAAACGGCGTCACCACTCCTGCGCATTCGAGTAAGCCGGCTGTGCATACACACTTGAAGCAGGAACAGGAAACCGTATGACC
>JACDDZ010000186.1 GCA_013816695.1 Gemmatimonadaceae bacterium | reverse complement strand
CCATGCTCAATGACCAGAGATGGCGGCAGGTTCCTGCGGTGAGCGCAAACCGCGTCCTCGTCCTCGACACCATGGTTGTGGGACGCCCGGGTGTGAAACTCGGTGAAGCTGCATGGGCGATCGCGCGTCTGCTGCACCCCACCCTCGCGAAATGAATCGGTCACACGCGGGTATTTGGGTTTTCGTAACGCTGACAGTCGTTGCGCTAATGCTCGCCGGCATCATACTCGGCACTATTCCGATCCGTGCGTCGGATGCGCTGAGCGCCCTGTTTGGAAGCGGTGATCCCACAACGGTCGCGATTGTTCAAACACTGCGTTTTCCGCGCGTTGTCATGGGAGTCCTGGTGGGCGCGGGACTCGCGATGAGCGGAGCCGCGCTGCAGGGGACACTCCGCAATCCGCTCGCCGAGCCATATCTGCTTGGCGTATCCGGAGGGGCGGCCGTGGGCGCAGTGCTGGCATTTGCAGTGGGAGCGTCGGACCCGCGGGCTGTGGCACTGGCTGCATTCGTCGGCGCAACATCCGCAGTCCTGCTTGCCCTTCTGGTTGCGCGTGCCGCACGCTCCACGCGCGGTGATCCACGAACGCTGCTCATGGCTGGTGTGATCATCGGTGCATTTGCAAACGCTGTAATCATGGTGATTCTGGCCAATGCGCCTCCAAACACGATTCGTGGTGCGCTCTGGTGGATGATGGGATCACTGTCGGATTCGGACTGGCCCGCAATAAAGTGGCTGGCAGTGTACCTGGCCGTTGGTGGCAGCGCGCTCATCATTTATGCGCGCGAGATAGATCTTCTTGCGCTCGGTGAAGAGGCAGCGGCGGCGCTGGGAGTGAATGTCGATCGTGCCGCACAGCGGGCTTTTCTGCTCGCAGCACTCGTCGCAGCGGCAACGGTCGCAGCGGCGGGATTGATAGGATTTGTCGGACTGATTGTTCCACACATCGTGCGCGCACTCGGCGTGACGCGACACCGGCCGCTCGTGCTCGGCTCAGCTCTGGTTGGAGCCGGACTGGTTGTGGCCGCGGACATCGTCGCGCGAACGCTGCTTCCGCCAGGAGAGCTTCCGCTGGGTGCCATAACCGCGTTGCTTGGCGTCCCGTTTTTCCTCGGACAGCTGAGGAAGATCACATGATTGGTTTCCGAAATGTGTCGGCTGTGTATGCGAAGGGGGGACGGCGCGCGGTTGACGGCGTAACCTTCGATGCCTTCCCGGGCGAAGTGACGGCAGTCGTCGGACCAAATGGCAGCGGAAAGAGCACGCTTGTCCGCGCGATGCTGGGACGAATCGAGCTCAGTCAAGGCAAGATTACCATAAACGAAAATGATATCCGTAGCATGTCAGCCCACGACATCGCGACTGCCGTTGCAATCCTTCCGCAGCGTGAAGACCCCGTGTTTCCGCTCACCGTCGAGGAGTATGTGGGGCTCGGGCGATATCCCCGGCTCGGACTGTGGAGGAACGCGTCAAGTCGCGACGCGGAAGCCGTTGAGGGTGCTATGCAGCGAGCTGAAGTTGAGTCATTCGCTGCACGAAAGACCGATCAGCTCTCCGGCGGCGAATGGCAACGGGTTCGCATTGCACGTGCCTTGGCGCAGGAAAGCAGGGCGATAGTTCTCGATGAGCCCACAACCTACCTCGACATTTCACATGAGATGGCCTTGTTCGAGCTGCTTGGCAGTCTCGCGACAGAAGGCCTGGCCGTGCTTGTTGTCTCGCACGAACTGAATCTCGTTTCACGATTCGCTTCCAGGATCGTCCTTCTGCGCGAAGGAAAACTTGCCGCCTCAGGAACGGCCGAAGATGTGATGAAGCCGGAGATACTGGAAAGAGTTTTTGATTGGCCGCTGCACGTCATGCGTGACGCAGTGATTGGCGCTCCGGCGCTTTTTCCGCTGCGGCGGCCGGCAGGCATACACCAACAAACCCAAACTTTATGAAAATCCTTACGCTCGTAAAAATTTCGGCCGTGGCAGCCGCCTTCCCGCGAATCATTGGTGCGCAGGCAGCGGACAGCGCCAAACTTCCGGATGTCGTTATCAGTGCGACAAAATCGCCCAGCAACAAAGCGAAGCTTGGAGTGCCGGTTACGATCATCTCCGGCGCAGAGCTCCGAAGAAAGGGGATTACTCGAGTAGTCGATGCACTTCGCGAAGCACCCGGAGTTTCCATTGTGCAGAATGGCTCGCAAGGTTCCGTCAGCTCGGTGTTTCTTCGCGGCGGAGAAAGCCGGTACACAAAGGTGTTGCTCGACGGAGTATCGCTGAACGCACCTGGCGGGTATATCGATCTCAGTCACCTCACGACCGACAACATCGAGCGAATTGAAATAGTCCGTGGTCCGTCGAGTGTGGTCCACGGGGCCGATGCGGTTGTGGGCGTGATTCAGATCTTCACTAAGGCGGGCGGCGGGGCCGCGCGGTCCACAGCATCGGCTCGCACGGGGTCGCTTGGCACGCGAGAGATCGAGCTTTCCACGGCGGGGCAGGCGGGCACTTCGGCGTATGCCCTAGGTGGCGGATTTCATTACACGGATGGACTGCACGCGTTCAACAACGAGTACAAGAATGGCACTCTCAGCGGATCACTGAGTGTACCTGTCGACAACGTCGCCAATTTCCGCCTTGTCACTCGTTACACGACGGCAGAATATCATTATCCCACAGACTATACTGGGGCCCCTGTCGACTCAAATTCCTACCGCGTGCAGCATCGGCTCATTACGTCGGTACAGGCCGAGCGCGATCTCACGCCGAGCATTCGAACCGTCATTTCAGGGGGCGGCAATGACATCCGGGACCTCACGGAGGACATCCTTGTGCCCTTCGGGTCGACCAAACGCCTCAACGTTGCTTCACGGTCTGTCGTATTCCGCCGTTTTGGCGACGCGCGGATTACGGCAAATCTTTCAAGAGATGCCAGTCTGAGTGTCGGTGCCGCATATCAACGGGAACGAGAGGCTGCTGCAAACTTGGAGCGTCCACTGGCCGGTACCTGGAAAGAAACGGGCTCCTTCAGTGCTGCACGCACAAACGCTGCTTTTTACTCCGAGCTCCTGGGGAATCTTTCTGGAAAAGTTTCCTACACTCTCAGCGGGCGCCTCGACCGCAACTCGGATTTCGGAAACTTTGAGACGCACGCGGCCGGAGTGAGCATTCAGGCGCTGCGAGACACGCGCTTGCGCACATCCTATGGCACCGCGTTCAATGCGCCTTCATTCTCGCAGCTCCGGCCCACCCTGTATACGCTCGCGAGTCCAGATCTCGAGGCTGAGCGCAGTTCGACCTGGCAGGTCGGCGTTGAGCAGTCCATAACACCGGGCGTCACGATCGTAGGAACGCTTTTCAGGCAGAAGTTCATGCAGATGATTCAGTACGTTGCCGGGGGACCGCCAGCGTTCATGGGCAGTTATGCAAATCTTGCAGCCGCCACTGCGAACGGCTCGGAGCTCGAAGCGAGCATTGATCCGTCAGCGTGGAACGCCGGACTCCGTGGCGTTCTCATTCGCGCCAGTTACTCCGAGGTCCGTCCGCGGGTGACGAGTCTCCATGGTTCATACTCCGGATCCCTGAAGGTGGGAGATGCTCTTATCCGCCGTCCCACTCACTCTGGAAATCTGTCGGCGTCAGTGGCACGACGCTTATGGGACGCATCTGCAGTCGTCAATCGCGTGGGACGAAGGCCCGACATCGACTTTGCGCAGTTCCCCTCACCCACGCTCACGCTGGACGCTTACACGAGGGTTGATGTTGCGGGATCGGTGGGGCTGCAATCGGTTCGCCTGGGAAACTGGGCGGCGACGGTTCGATCTGAGAACCTGACTGGCACCAGATACATGGACGTTATCGGATTCGCGGCGCCAGGAAGAACGGTTTACGTGGGTCTTCGCTGGGCATCACAGCAGAGATAACAATCGCGGGGTGTTAACGTTGTAGCATGAACGCCCTGACCACGGACGCGATAGTCCTTCATGCTTTCGACTATCTGGAGACCTCACGCATCGTGCGGCTCCTGACGCGCGACGCCGGTGTCGTGTCTGTGCTCGCGCGCGGCGCAAAGCGGTCGCGCGCGCGGTATGGGTCGGGGATGGATCTGTATGCTGAAGGCCTCGCAGAAATCAGCATCAAGCCGCAGCGCGACCTTCACAATCTGAACAACATGGAG
>JACDDZ010000185.1 GCA_013816695.1 Gemmatimonadaceae bacterium | reverse complement strand
GGGTAGGACGCTCGAGCATGCGGCCGCTGAACGTATCGCGGTCAACTGCGATCCATGAAAGCGGTGCGCCACGGGACGACTGGTCCATGGCTGCCATGATCGATGCCTGCTCGCGCGACTTCATGCGAACGCGGATTTCCTGACCGGGACGCACGAGAAAGCTCGGAACGTCCACGTTCTTCTGGTTGATCTCGACGTGACGGTGACGAATGAGCTGGCGGGCTGCCTTGCGGCTGCCTGCGAAACCCATGCGGTACACAACGTTGTCGAGACGGCTCTCGAGAGCTGCCAGGAGGTTATGACCGGTGATTCCGGGGAGGCTCGCCACGCGTTCAAAGGTGTTGCGGAACTGCTTCTCGGAAACGCCGTAAATGCGCTTGATCTTCTGCTTCTCACGGAGCTGCTTGGAGTACTCCGACATCTTTCGGCGACGGGCCGTGTTGGCTCCGTGCTGTCCGGGAGGAGTCGGGCGGCGCTCGACCGGGCACTTCTCGGTGAAGCACTTCGTCGCCTTGAGGAACAGCTTCGTTCCTTCGCGGCGGCACTGGCGGCAGCTTGGTCCTGTGTAGCGCATCTGTTAAACCCTGCGCCGCTTTGGCGGGCGGCATCCGTTGTGTGGAATTGGAGTTACATCCTTGATCGACTTCACCTGCAGTCCGGCGGCGACAAGCGCCTGGATCGCAGACTCGCGTCCCGAGCCCGGTCCCTGCACACGCACATGCACACGGCGAACGCCCTGCGTGAAAGCCTCGCGTCCTGCCTGCTCACCTGCGACAGTCGCCGCGAATGGCGTCGACTTCTTGGAACCCTTGAAGCCAGCCTTGCCTGACGAACCCCACGAGATTGTGTTCCCGTGCGAGTCCGTAATTGTGATCATCGTGTTGTTGAACGTCGCATTGACGTGGGCGACGCCTTCCGCCTCGATTATGCGCTTAACCTTTTTGCCGGTAGCCATTACTTCGTGACCTTCTTCTTACCCGCGATCGCGCGGCGCGGCCCCTTCTTGGTGCGGGCGTTTGTGTGTGTACGCTGACCACGAACCGGCAGTCCACGGCGGTGGCGGATGCCCCGATATGAGCCGATGTCCATGAGCCGCTTGATGTTCATTGCGACTTCAGTGCGGAGCGCTCCCTCAACGCGGAAATCCTTTTCGATCGCCTGACGCAGACGGTTGGTGTCTGCATCGTTGAGATCGCGGATACGCTGATTTGCGTCTACGCCTGTGCTCGCGAGAATCTTACGCGCTGTCGCGCGGCCGATTCCAAAAATGTATGTGAGTCCGATTTCGATCTTCTTTTCGCGTGGAAGATCGACGCCTGCAATACGCGCCATTAATTAGCCCTGCCGCTGCTTGTGTTTTGGATTGCGCTTGCAGATGATGCGAGTCACGCCCTGTCTCTTGATGACCTTGCAATGCTCGCAAATCGGCTTAACGCTGCTACGAACTTTCACGTGCTGCTCCACAGTGGAACGTACGAATGCCCGTCAGGTGGGCGGGCATTTCAGAATTAGCCTTTCAACTTAGCCAAAGAGGGCGGCTAAGGCAAGGCAGGTGTGGAGTTTAAGTCTTGTCCCCGGGGAGCTTGCGTTCCGAGAGCAGCTTTGTGACAAATCGCTGTCCTTCGCCAACCCTTTCCATCTCTACAGCAATGGCCTCGATCGAGCTCTCCACCCGCTCCAGCCGGGCGGCCATTTCCGGCGTCTGGGCTGACCCCTTCTGAAGCTCTGCCATCTTTTCATGATGCTTGAAATACATCCTTGCAATGGCAACCGCCGCGGGGAGACCAAATACAATAGGGACGATAACGATTTCGGGAGCGATGAGCATTGAGTAAGCTAAGCTGATTTGCCGAGCGCGGCAGTTACGGTCCCCATTGCCGCTAGTGGATCCGCGGCCCTGGTGACGGACCGGCCGACCACTATGTAGTTGGCACCAGCTCTGGCTGCCTCATCAGGGGTGACCGTGCGTGCCTGGTCGCTAGCCGCGTCGCCAGCCAGCCGAATTCCGGGGATAAGAAGCCTCAAGTCCGTTCCATGCTTCATCCGGATCATGTGGGCTTCTCTGCCGCTGCACACGACTCCATTCACCTGGGCTGCGTGCGCAACCTGCGCGAGTCGTTCGACTTCACGCATCACGTCGACATCGGGACGTCCTGTAGCAGCGCCGAGCGACGTGTCATCCAGCGACGTGAGCACGGTCACCGCAAAAATCTCGCAGGTTGAACCGGCCTCGGCCGCGGACTCCACGGCGGCGCGAAGCATCGCAATTCCGCCCGACGCATGCACCGTCACCATGCTCGCGCCAAGATCGGAGGCGCTGCGTACTCCGCCGGCGACTGTGTTCGGAATATCATGGAACTTGAGATCAAGAAACACGCGCTTTCCAGCTGCGATCAGCGACTCGACAAACGCGGGGCCGGCGGCAGTGAAAAGCTCACTGCCGACCTTATAGAAGGAACAGGAGTCTCCAAGTCTTCCGACCAGGCCAGCTGCCTCGCCCGCAGTCCGGGAGTCCAGCGCGACTATTGGAATTACTGCCATTGGAGTTCGCCCGTGATATCAGAAAGTTTGATTACGCCGTGCGCGCTACACCACGCTTCCAGGTCACGAACAATTCTCGCGGGTAGGCGTGGATCCCTGAGTGCGGCAGTCCCGACCGCGACGAGTGATGCGCCGGCGAGAAAATATTGTAGCACATCCTGGGCACTCGTGATTCCACCAACGCCCAGGACTGGAGAAGTCACTGCTTTTCTTACTTTCCAGGTTGCGAGTAGACCGACAGGAAGCAGTCCTGGTCCGCTCACTCCACCTGTGCCGAATCCCAACTGCGGTTTTCGCGTCTCGGTGTCGATCAACATCCCAGGAATGGTATTGATCACCGTAATTGCATCGCCCCCGGCATCGATCGCGGTTTTGGCGGTCGCCCCAATGTCGCGGAGAGTTGGTGAAAGTTTTACAAAGAGCGGTCGTTTCGTAACTGCGCGCACTCGCGCAACCAGGTCGCTGACCACGGAATTGTCCGCACCGAACTCAGTGCCACCCTGTTTCGTATTCGGACAGCTGACATTCAGTTCGTACGCGTCTACCGCCGTATCTTCCAGCTTCGACACCACCTCCGCAAAATCTTCGACGCGCGAACCCACGATGTTCACGATGACGCGAGTGTTCTTGAGATTCGCTGCGAGCCAGGGAAGGTCTTCTGCCCTGGCTTTTTCAACGCCGGGATTTGCGAGTCCAACTGCGTTGATCATCCCGCCCTCGAACTCTGCAACTCTCGGCGCCGGAGCGCCCGAGCGCGGCTCCGCACTCACGGCCTTGGTAACGATTCCACCCAGCGCATTAAGATCCGACACGCCATCGAGCTCGCGTCCATAAGCCGCCGTTCCAGCGGCAAGCAGAATCGGATTCTGGAAGTGCAGGCCGCAGACGGTGGTTCTAAGACGGGCGGTTTGCATGTTGTTGAAAGCTACCAGCGATCAGCCCCTTTGTGCCCTACTTCCGTCTTGATCCTGCCATTCGCTGCTTGAGCTCGGGCAACCAGTCGGGCACAAGAACGATCTGGAAGTCGTCCTTGTTGTTGCGCAGGCCGAGGAATCTCCCATCCCGCGCAATATCATAATTCGCCGCGAGATTCCCCCCAGCTAGAGCGATCGCTGGCGAAGCCAGCACTGTGTCACGGGTTAAAACCCGCAGCGTCGGCGTCGTGGCGAGTGACGCAGACATCAGGACGGCCCCGGACGAGTAATAGATGCGCGAGCCATCGGCAGACCAGCTGGGCGAGCCACCTCCGCCGGACGAGATCTGGATTCTCTCGGAAGGATCGGGATAGGAACGCACAAACACCTCAGACTGGTTGGTCTCGATGGATGTTATTGCCACCCATTTGCCGTTGGGCGAGAAACGCGGAGCGAACGATCCCTGCGCGCCGGTGAGGTAAGGCGACAAAACCGTCGTCGATTCAGGCTTGATTCGAAAAATATTCCAGTTGTTGTTGGAATAAGTGACGGTCAGCACTGTGCGTCCGTCCGGGGAAATTGTAATCGCCCGAGTGAGAGCGGGCGTTTCGAAGAGTTTTTCAGCCGGCGCGCCCCCGTTGCTGTTTTGCTTCCATATGGCAAAACGCTTTTTCTCTCCCTCTCCAACGAACAGTACATACCGGCTGTCAGGCGTCCAGACAGGTGACGCTGCGG
>JACDDZ010000184.1 GCA_013816695.1 Gemmatimonadaceae bacterium | reverse complement strand
TTTCCTGACTGATGCACTGCAGGCCGGCTTGCTCTGCGTATTTCGCGAAGGACTTCGCGGTCAGGCTGAGCGCCCGCATGCCGTCGTTGTCTGCCAAGCCAATTCTCGTCAGGCCGCTGCCAATTTTCGGCACCAGGTTCCTGATGGAATAGTAGACAGGATACGAGCCTAAATTGGAGTGATGTATGAAGCCGACGCCGTTGGGCTTGAGCTTCTTTGCCAACTCAGTAAGATAGGCCTCAAGCACCTCGGCTTCAGCATGCACCAGAGAGTCGAAACTGAAGACGAAGTCGACTGATCCGTCAGGCACCATCGCCAGGGACTTGCCGTCGTTTACCTGAAATTTCATGTGGGGGTAGGCGGCGAATCTACGCTCACAAACCTGGATGCACGGCTCAGATAGATCGATGCCTGTTAAGCGATCACAATAGTTCTTCAAATACTGCGTCCAGCGGCCACAGCCTGTCGCAATCTCCAGAATGTTGGCCGCGGGGAGAAATGCGCGGATGCGTGGGAGGAGCGACCACTGCCATTGGAATTCCGAACCACCCCAGGTTGATGACCACTCTTCTCCATGATCTACCCAGTGATAGTCAGACCAGATTGAGCGGTTGCGTTCTATAGTTGGCATTTAGGAGCGCTACTTCTTTCTTCCGAGTGCAGCCGCAAACAAACCCGCACCGAGTGCAACGGCGGCGCTCCCAATCGGATTCTTCTTCGCGGTCTCGATGAGTTTCTCAGAACCACCATGCATTACCGTCCTCGTCTTCTTCTCGAACTCCTCAACGGCGTCTGCCATTCCCTTATGCGCGCGCTCAAGTCCACGATCGAATTTCCCCATGGTGCTCTCGGGGTCGTAACCCAAGTCGTTCAGGGTGCCGGTGACCCACGCGTAGTGCTTCTCCTCATCGGCCGCAGCTGCATTCAGAATTGGAGACACATCCTCAGGGAATGCGAGGAATGCGTACCGTCTGTACTTGTCGCGCACCTGGCGCTCGTTGGCCTTGAATGAAACAAGCACTGACATGTCGCCGCCCAATCCAGCCGCCCCCTGCAGCGCCAGCTTGAAAACTCCGGTGGGTAAATGCATCACGTTGATCGGTGTCGCACCGCGATTCTTGATTAGCTCGCTGAGCTCAAGCACGTGACGCTCGTGGTCTGACCGGAATGTGCGCAGACGCTCGCGATACTCGGCGTTTTTCAGGGTCGCGATTGCAACGCTGTAGGCGCTGAGTGCATCGTGATCGAGCTGGAGCAGGTCGTTGAGGATGCTGACGACTTCTGCCTCCGGAACTGGTATCGGTGATCCAGGCGGCAAAGCGGCTCGCTCAGTTGGATCGGCGCCAAGCTCAGCGCCCATTTTCAGCTCGTTTTCCATGGTCTTGCCGTCCATTTATTCTCCCTGATATGGCACCTCATAAAGGGCAAGTCATAGGCCCTGACCAACCCTCAGGCCCTTGCGGCTTCGGCATTTGTTCGGGTACTGTTCGGAGTGAAATACGTAGAGCTGCGGGCCCATTCTGCCTTCTCTTTCGGTGACGGAGCGGTCACTCCTGAGGCACTGGCCACCGCTGCGGCTGCATTCGGGTTTCACTCGCTCGGACTCACCGATAATGCAGACCTGGGCGGCATCGTTCGATTTACTCTCGAAGCCCGCCGCCAGAATCTGCGCCCTGTCATCGGAGTCGAACTGAATGTTGATGGACATCCGGCCGCATTCCTCGCGCGCACAAAGGAAGGATTCAACAATCTCGGCGCGCTGGTCACACACGCGCGAGCGGGAATACTCGCAGGCTGGAAAAAGGGCCAGAATAGATCCACGCGCGGTCGACCGGGAATTACCTGGAATGAACTGGCAGAGCGAAGCAACGGCATTCATGCGCTCACAGGTCCTGCATCCGGAAAAATTGCGTCGCTCATAGACGCCGAGAACTTTGACCTGGCCGCGCGCGAGCTCGCGAAATGGCGCGAGCTGTTTGGTGACAGGCTCGCAGTCGAAGTTCAGATGCACAACACCGGCGGACGCGAGGCAGCGCTGGCAGCCGCACTCATCGACATAGCCAGACGAAACTTCTGTCGCTGGGTTGTAACGCACGATCCGCGATACATCGATCACGACAGCCGCATGGTGCACGACATTCTCACGGCACTCCGCCATGACATGGATATCGACACGGCGCTTGCCCGGGGAGTTCTGCATCCCAACGGAGAATGGAAACTCCAGACTCCCGACGAAATGGCGGTACGATGGTGCGGGAGGGAAGAAGGGATAGCCGAGAGCGAGCGGATTGCACTGGAATGCGACTTCGAGCTTTCATGGGTGCGGCCGCCGATGCCGCACTTTGACGTTCCGCCCGGTTATACAGACAAGACCTATCTGCGCGAGAAGGCTTACGAAGGTGCGCGAGTGCGATGGGGTGAGCCTGATGAAAAAACGCGGACGCAGATCGAGCACGAACTTGGCGTGATCGGCCGGCTTGGCTTCGCGGGATTTTTTCTCGTGATGTGGGACGCGGTGAAGTTCGCTCACTCGCAAAACATTCTCGCCCAGGGGCGGGGGAGTGCAGCGAACTCCGCCGTGGCCTACTGCCTGGCCATTACTGCCGTCGACCCTGTTCACCACGGCCTGCTATTCGAACGTTTTCTTTCCGAGATTCGCGTTGACGGACAGACCGAAGCTCCGGACATCGATGTGGACATCGAACATGACAGGCGCGAAGAAGTACTCGACTATGTGTACGCCAAGTACGCTCGAAGTCATGCAGCCATCACTTGCATAGTCCAGACCTATCGCGCACCCAATGCTTTTCGCGACTCGATGCGCGCATTCGGATATCCGGTTGCCATCACCGACACTATCTCCAAGCGGCTGCATCACCACGATCCCCTTGCAGGTGCGCAGCATGTGGCCGATGTACTGGCGCCGAAGTTCGGACTCGATTTGACTGACGCGCGTGGACGTGCAGTCCTTACCGCGATGGCGGCTTTCGAAAATCTTCCACGCCTGCGCGCAACCCACGTGGGCGGATTCGTGCTCTCCTCAAAACCCCTCGGCGACTACATGCCAATCGAGCACACGAGCATGGGGCGCACGATAATTCAGTTCGACAAGGATGATCTGGATGCAGTGGGTGTCCCGAAGTTCGACTTTCTGGGACTGGGCGCGCTTGCGCTTGTGCGCCGCGCATTCGATTTCATCGAAGCACGTACGGGTGAGCGGCCGGAGATGTACCGGCTACCTCCCGATGACCCGGCAACCTACGAGCTGGTTGCACAGGGTGAGACTATCGGGACCTTCCAGGTGGAGAGCCGCGCGCAGATATCTTCGCTGTTGCATACAAAGCCGGATCGACTATACGACCTGGTGGTGCAGGTAGCCTTGATCAGGCCCGGTCCAATCCAGGCTCGATTCGTTCATCCGTACACGAGACGCCGGCGCGGGCAGGAGCCTGTGACATATGCGCATCCAAAGTTGGAGCCAATTCTCAAGCGCACTCAGGGCATTCCGATTTTCCAGGAGCAGGCGATGGCGATCGCCATGGCGCTGGGCGGATACTCGGCGGCCGAGGCTGACGAGCTGCGCCGTACGATGGGCCACATTCGGAAATTGAACCGGCTTCTCAATGTCCTGGAGAAGCTGAGATCGCGAATGGTGGAGCGGGGGGTAGAGGAAAGCGTGGCTGCGCAGATTGCGGAGGATCTCCGAAGTTTCGCGAACTATGGATTTCCCGAGTCGCACGCGTGGAGCTTTGCGCTGATTGCATATGCGACGGTTTATCTGAAGCGGCATTATCCCGCCGAGTTTTTTGCAGGATTGCTGAATGCATGGCCCATGGGGTTCTATCCGCGTTCGACTTTGATTCATGATGCGCGGCGTCACAATGTGCCTGTGTTTCCGCCCTGCATGCGCGATGGGGACGCGGACTGCACCGTGGAGCCGCACGAAGATCCAAACCGCCCGGCGATGCGCGTGGGCTGGCGGCACATCCGCGGAGTATCGGAAAAGGTTATCGATACCCTGCGAACGCTGAGTAGTGAGAGAAGATTTACTTCTATAGAAGACACCGTCCGCCGAGCGGGTCTCAAACGAGCCGATGCGCTCAAGCTGGCGCGCGCTGGAGCTTTCGCGGCCTGGGAGCCTGACCGGAGAAAGGCGGCCTGGGATGCACTGCGGGTAGTGGGTGACGATCTCCCTCT
>JACDDZ010000183.1 GCA_013816695.1 Gemmatimonadaceae bacterium | reverse complement strand
ATCACGCAGAAAGCGGACTGTTCGAGCCTTATGAAATCAAAAAACCCAAACGGCTCGAGAAAACGGATCCCGGAATTGCCAATGTCGATGCCGAATTGCTCGATACGCGAACGCGTTCTCGGATGAAATGAACAAATCACAGGAAATCCGTATTTTTGGCTGAGCGAGCCGAGCGCATTCACAAGGGATTTCAGCTTGTCTTCGCGATCGACGTTTTCAGCGCGGTGCATGGTGACGAGAAAGAATTCCTGCTCGGTGATTCCGAGGTCTGCCAGGATGCCGCTTGCCCCTATCTCGCCAGCGAAGTCGTCCATGACCTGCTTGATCGGATTGCCGGTAACGATGATTCGACTGTCCGGTATTCCCTCGGCCCGGAGATGGTCAGCGCTCTGACGCGTGTACGGCAGAAGGACGGTGCTCGAGTGATCAATCACACGCCGGTTTACTTCCTCGGGAACGCGATCGTCGAAGCAACGATTGCCTGCTTCCATGTGGTATACGGGAATTCCGAGTCGGCGCGCAACGATCGCTGTCAGGCCACTGTTCGTGTCGCCGAGAATCAACAGGCGATCGGGATGCTCGCTCAGAATAAGCGGTTCAATCCGCTCAAGTATCTGGCCGACCTGCTGCCCAAAGCCCGATCCCTTCGCGCCAAGATGGTACTCAGGAAGCTGAACGCGCAGCTCTCTAAAAAAGAGCCCGTCGAGACGATCGTCGAAGTTCTGGCCAGTGTGCACCAACACTACATCTGCGACTTTACGCAGCTGTCGCAAGACGACACTCAGGCGGATGATCTCAGGCCTGGTCCCGAGAACGACCATGATTTTCAGTTTAGCAGACATTCAATGGGAGGAATTTGGACAGCTGGAGCAACGACTGGCCTAGACAGAACCAGCTACTGTGGAAAATAAGCGCCGATTGCTCTCGAGGATCTCCGGATTTCTCGCCACGCTGGAGACGTATTTGATCGCATTCGCCGACATTTGCGCATGCTCATCCGGGCCCATTGCAATCATTTGCTCCAATACGCTCCGAAACTCATCCGGACGTTCCAATGGGACGTCCCACCCTACCCCATGCTCCTTGAGTTTGCGCCACGGCGTGCGGTCGCTGACCAGCACCGGACACCCGGCTTCGAGGGCCTCAATAATGGCGTGGCCGAAGTTTTCTCCGAGGGAGGGAAAGAAGAATAGATCTTTTTCGGAAAGAATCTCACGCACCTTTTCGTGGGCCACCGGTCCGTGATAGCTAACCTTCAAGTTCCCCGGCAACTTCTCGATGAGCCGCTCACATTCGGCCCAGTAGGAGGGGCTTTCAACGGGCCCGTAAATCGACAGTGCCATCTCCCCGCCAACTCCGGCCAGAAGCTTTAAGGCTCCATCCAGGTTCTTATTATCGGAGATTCGAAGCACGATCGCGGCATCGAGGCGGCCGGCCACCTTGGCCTTTATGTGCGGAGTGCTCTGGAAGCCCTTGCCTGAAAGCATCTCCGGCGTAAGTACGACAGTCGGAGATTCCCCCGCTCCCAGAGCCCAGACATTCTGAATGTCCGCTACTTCGTGCTGACTGGACGCCTGCCAGGTAACGCCTTCAGTAAGTCGCATCATCCTGGCGAACTCAAGATAGATGCGCTTGCGAAGGCGCTTGAACCGCAGGGCCGAGGACGCAAACTCTCCGCGCGGAGCAAGAATAACGGGCGCGGACCCCAGAAATCCCATGCGGCGAAGGACAAGGATCCGAACTGCGATAGTCGAGAAGAAACTGTTCAGGTATATCACGTCGAATGAATGCCTTCGAATCAGCTCGAGCAATCCGACTGCAGAAAGGCGCTGCTGAGAGAGGTACAGGACCCGGGCATTATCGAGGGACTTCCATGAATCCGGCGCCACTCCCGGATACGACTGCTCGTCACCAAGATCCCTGTCGCGTGTGACAATATCGAACTGAAATACGTCGGAAAAAGCGTTTACAATGTTGCTTATCGCCCGTATTGGCCCACCTGCCTTGTAACCAGGCAAATAGTAGTCTGCGAAGGTCAAAAAGATCGGGCGGCGGTTCATGCCTATAAGCTAAGCCGAATTGACGAGCTGGATGCCAGAAATCGGCGATTCACCTGCTGCGTGCTTGCGGACCAGCACTCGCTCTGGCTTTGGCGCCTCAAAACGCTGCTAGAAAAGCTGCTCATAGCCCGCCGCTACGTTTTCCGTCGAGAACCGCCTAAGCCATTCCCTGTCGCAGCTGCATTCGGCGTCTGGAGCATCCAGGAGAAATTTTACCGCATCTCCGGCTTTTGCGTCGCTTACGTCGGCGTCGCCGATGACGTTAAAGACGCAGCGGTGGGCCTTGAAGAAGGCGACCGAACTGTCGTTCGGGCGCATCACCACATTGAGGACTGGCTTTTCCATTGCCGCGTACTCCACAAGCTTGCTCGGCAGCTGGTACGTAGTGTCGTTGCCAATATTCACGAGCACTGTGGCATCGCGCATTGCGCCCAACGCTTCCTCGCGATCGACTTCTCCGTGAAGGAACACGCCAGCCCGGACTGCTCGCGGCAGCGACTCAAAAACGTCGGCAACTTCGCGGTGATTGCCGTAAAGATGGAGCTCGATGCGGTCCCCGAGATGTTCCACAAGTTTTTGGTATAGCGAAAGCAGGCGTTCGGGACCCCTGATTGTGCGATGAAGGGTGCCCGTATATACGAGGCGAATGGGAGTGTGGGAGCTCTGTGATGGCCTATGCGGTGCCGCTGGAATATTCACGAGCGGTGGAACCTCCCTGATCTTCTCCTCCACGCCGGGATAGGTCGCTATGTAACGACGCCTCGTCCCTTCGGTCGTGACACTTATTGCATCTGCGGAATCCAGTATCCGACGCTCGACCGCAAAGTTCAATGTTCCATACAGCGAGTGGTTGTTGGTGGGAGCCTCGACCATGAAAGCGAAAGGGTCACCGATATCCACCACCCATCGGGAAACCGACGGTTTACGCCGCAGAAAAAAGCCGACAACATGCGAGGAAAACGGAATCGAGACCGAGATGAGTACCGTTGGGGTCGCACCGTCCAGGAGCCCGGAGCCGTGACGAATAGCCGGTACAATCCAGAGCGCAGCGTAATCGGGCCAGTACAGCTTCTTCCACGTCAGGTCGTGCGCGGCCTTCAGAACTTTTCTTATTAGAGCACGAGCCGAGCGTTTACCCGGTCCGACGCCCGACGTGACAGCAGCTTGCGACTGCGAAGAACCGAGCCGAGCCCGCAGCGTCTCCACCCCATGCCCGCGAGTTCGGTGAACTGTTACGCCATCGATCTGTTCAATGGCGCTCAACCCGGGCACGGGGGCCGTGAGCACGTGTACGTCGTGTCCTCTCGCCGACCAATGCTGCGCGAGAGCCGACCATCGGAATGCGCGCGGATTCCTGCCTGGCGCGTACGCATGCGTAACAATCAGAATTCGCATCAATCCTTTACGCCGGAGCGAACCTGCTCACCGTATCCCGCCGAAAAGTGCGGCGGCTCAACGGATCCTCGCCGCGCAAGCGTGCACCCCCACGACTCATCGACGATGGAGAGAAGGCCATCGGCGATCGTGACAGTAGTGCGAATTATTTTCTTTCGTCTTGCAATCTCGCCCACGAACCTGCCGCCCTGAAACTCCAGGCAAGCCGCCGCCCACGGATCGTCAAGCCGGAACAGCCCCCCGCTGAGATTTCCCTGCTCTTCCCCGGCCGGGTATGGCGCAAAATGCGCAGCTGCCGAGCGATATCGGTTCCGTATCTGCGGGAAGGGCGTGTATACGAAAGTGCCCGGGTCGGCAATCAGGTCGTGGCAGTCAACCTGGAGCTCGACGGAAAGCTGGTCGTTGTGTGCGTGCCCGCCAATTCCATTCTGGCCGACCGGACCACAGCGAATCCCAATGAATATCCGACTGCCGCGGAATACAAACACTCCGAAATCTCTAAACGACAACAGCTGCAGAGATTCAACCGGTATCTCAAATGAGGTAGCGACGGTGTCGTCTGGGGCTGTAGCGCGGGACGGCTGGCGTGAAGGAATGTCAGTCGCAGGGAGAGTGGTCGGTGCTTCAATCGCTTGCCGGGCGTAGGCAAGTAGTACTTCGCGCTCCAGGGTTTTCGGGGAGGGACGACCCAGTATCGCATTAATCCCGTCCACCAGGTGGGAATGATCGAGCGGGTTTTCGACCGAA
>JACDDZ010000182.1 GCA_013816695.1 Gemmatimonadaceae bacterium | reverse complement strand
AGGTAGGAATGTTCGGCTTGAATCCTGAGGCGGCCCGATGCTGCCGGCCGCGCTGCCCACTGTAGTCCGAATGTGTAGCCCTGCGAATGGCCAGGCGTCACGAGCAGGTCCCTGAAAGACGCAGGACGCTCAGCGCGCGCCCACTCGCCGTAAGCTTCAAATCCTTTGGACGGAAATACCCACCGACCGAAGAGTGAAAGTATCTGATCGTCTGACGCCTGGAACGAAGTGTCCGCTGCGGAACGCGAATTCGGTCGCGATGTAGGCGCGAGAAAGTTCAAGGGACGAACGGCAACTGCACCCCAGCTGGACGCGGGCCCGTACACAGCGCGCGCGAAACCGAGCGTAAGATCGGGATCGTATGCGGGAGACCACGTTCCCGCGAACGCACTCCAGTAACGCAGGTTGTTCGATCCGTCATTGTCGAAATACGCCGATTCAGAAAGGCCACCCCACGTAAGGCGAAAATCAAACATCCCTGCTCTAGTCGAGCGGGGTGCACTTGGCTTGACGAACGCGCGCGGGAAGCCTTCAGCGTTATCACTCAAGACAATGGCCGTACGTATGCCGGGCCCCCACCACTCGTTTTCCGTAGTGACGCCAACGTCAAAATCCCTGGCGCGCATAGAGATCGAGGACTGCCCGGGAGCGAGTCTCACTATATGGTTTGGCCCCATTCGTGGCGGTGCATCGATCGAGAAAGGGTAAACGTTCCAGGGCGAAGCATACGGATTGCGCGACGCAGGAAGCGCGGGCGCACGGAACTGGGTGTACTCGAAGAACTCATTCGACGAATACACGAATTCAGGAATGAGTGTCACCCGCAACCGACCCCGTGTTAAGTCCACACCTGCCGCCACACGAAAATTCGGACCGCGCCCTGCCCACAGCGACCCCGTGCTCTCGGAACCTGGCAAAGCACTGTGGGCAACAACGGACGCGAGCGGAAGAACCCAGGAGAATGCGTCCCCGGCGGCCATGGCTGGACGTGTAGTGAGGGTCGATAAAGACCGAAGAAGGAGCAGTGTTGCACCTGTCTGACCGTCAAGTTGGGCAATACGGATTCGATCAACGGAATCGCCGCTCACGGCTATCACCGAGGCGCCCGCTGGAAAAGAGACAGCCTGTGCCTGCGCGGCGCGTGCGTTGACGCCCAGAGCGGCGAACGCGATAAGAATCGATATTGGCCTATACACCCGCGGTGGTCGTGTCATAACTTTGTGTTGTCGCACCCCGGGAAACTGCAGTGCGGTTGCAACTGCAATCTAGACCTCTTGCCAAAGTAGTACCAGACGCCAAGGACATCCCTATCAATTCTGTCTCGATGACGAATGCTGTTCGGTCAGCGCGAGCTGCATCGCTCGTAGTTTTTTGTGCCTTTATCGCACTGTACTCCCGCGAGTCTTCTGCGCAAGCGGCGCCGGTCGTGGACAACCAGATGATGCTCCCCGAGCTGGAACAGTATGAGCGCTTCGCGCAGACGCTGCTGTCCGCACCGGCCGCAGCGTGGACAATTCGGGGGTTCACCGACGAACAGCGCTCCCGTCTCGCCGCATTGCCGGCGGTACATCCGTGGAGTGCGCGTCTTCAGCCGCGCTCTCCAAATGCGCCTGTATTTGCACTGTTGCCGCTAAGAGCGGAGCTAGTGTTCAACAGCACTTTTCCTTACGGTGAAAATGACGGCGCTGTGTGGGCGGGAAAGGGTTTGACGACTGTTCTCCAGGCGGGCTTCATGAGTCACTGGCACAATGTCTCGTTGCGGGTCGCTCCCATTTTTTCACGCGCCGAGAACAGCGACTTTCCCTTGATGTCCAACGGGCTGAGCGGGAAAAGCGTTTTTGCCGACGGGGAGTACCCCGCCTTCATCGACCGGCCACAGCGGTTCGGAGAGGGCGCTTACCAGATCATCGATCCGGGACAGAGCTCACTTACGGTTGAGGGTCGCGGACTGGCAGGAGGAATTTCGACCGCAAATCAGCAGTGGGGCCCTGCTGACCGCTACCAGTTCGTTCTCGGTGATAATGCAGCAGGTTTTCCGCACATCTTCATCGGCTCGAGCCGTCCACTGGATGCGGGAGTCGCACATTTCGATGCCCGTTTCATATGGGGCGCGCTCTCGCAGTCCGCATTTTCGCCCGTCGGCGGTTCACAATACTTCGTGGACGGCGAGAATCCGGGACGACGACGTTTTGCGTCCGGGATGGTTGCGACGGTGCTGCCCAAGGGCATTCCGGGAATGGAGCTGGGCATCGCGCGATTTTTTCACAGTGCGTGGCCCGAGGAGGGGCTTCGCGCAGGAGACTTCACGGCGCTATTCCAGAAAGTTTTCAAGAAGAATCTTCCGAAAGAAGCACCGCTGGCTGGCAGCGACAATACACAGGGTGTTCGGGACAATCAGCTTTTTTCGGTTTTCACCCGCTGGGCGCCGCCAGGATCGGGATTTGAAGCCTACGGCGAGTTCGGTCGCGACGATCATAGCTTCGACTTCAGGGACTTCATTCAGGAACCCGATCACGGCGGCTCATCACGATTGCTTGGCGTGCGAAAAATGTGGCTGAACGGATTCGCAATCCGCGCGGAGGGAATCAATTACGAAGCACCACAGCTTACCAGACTCAGGCCTGAAGGCGCCGTGTACCTGCATTCAGTCCTGCGGCAGGGCCACACCCAGAAGGGACAGCCCCTGGGCGCAAACGCGGGCGTAGGCAGCGGTGCTGCAGCGTTTGTGGCAGCAGACAAATACACATCAGCGGGGCGCACCACGTTTGCGTGGTCAAGGACGGTGGCACACTCGACAGGTTTGTTTTATCGGGGGGGACCGGAGCTCAAGAATGCTCCGGATGTATACCACACGCTCTCAGGAGAAACCCTGCGCTTCCGGGGGCCGATGGATTTATCGGCGAAGGTCAATCTGACGTTGGACTTCAATCGCTACTTTCAGTCCGATGTGTTCAACCTGAATCTGTCGATCGGAACGGCGTACCGGTTTTAGCCGGCTTCCTAAGTGCGTCCAGTGGAAAGAATCCGTCCTAAGGGCCGCCAGAAATGCTTCAGATCGTCCGCAGTCTGCCGCCTCAACTGCGCAAGCTCTTCGCTTTCACTTGTCACGTTCTCGCGTTGCCGCGCGAAATAACTGCGCATGAAGGCACCCGCAACTCCGATCAATAAACCGATAAAAGCTCCGGCGGCTGCCCTTCCCGGCCAAATGGGACGGTCGGCTATGAGCGGGGTTTCAGGAGGTTCAATGACGGTGAGAACCGGACTGTCGCGTACCTCCTCGATCCTTGCGTCGTCCAGCGATTTCGCAAGGGAGGTATAGAGCTCCTGCCTCATCGTCACCTGTCTTTTCAGGCGATCCAGCTCGAACGACAGATATGACGCAGATGTGAAGTTGCGGTTCTGGTTCATGAAGGACTGGAGCTGATCTTCTGCGGCACGAAGTCGCTGTGCGGCTTCGGCCACCTGTCCCTCTACGAACTGACGCTCGCCCGTCGCCTGCTGTTGCCTGGTCTCGAGATTGAATCGATTCAGTTCCTGCAGAATCCGGGAGGCCAGAAGGGGCGAGAGCGCTGCATACTCAGTTGTCACGCTCAATTTCATCATGCCATTGGTCTGCGAAAAGGCCTTCAACCTGTCACTGAGCTCTTCAATCGCCGCGGCCTTGGCGTACCTGGGACGCTTGTCATCGATGCGAAAGAGCTCGATCAGATTCCCCGATTTTTGGCGGTCCAGGCTCTTGAACGTGTATTTCGTTTCCACGACGGGACCAAGAATTTCGCGGGAGTTGACGAGATCGGTATAAAACGCCGTATTGCCGCCGCCTCCGAGACCCAGCTCCTGTAGAATTGCGGACCCCGCGCTGGCACCGGAGCGCGCACGCGGGGTAAATGTGGCCGTAGAGGTGAACCTCGGCGTTGGGCTATAGGCGATCAGTCCCATCACGAGAGCGAATATCAGCGTGCTGAAAATCACGAGCCAGCGGTGGCGCAGAAGGACAACCGCGACGCTGATGAGGCTGACTTCGTGTTCGCGCTCCGGCACTGCGATCTGTTCCTGCACTGGTGCCAATGCCGGAGTGATCGCGGGAATATTTCTTTTCGGAGCGGTAGGATTCATTGCGGTTCGAGCGAGCCTGAAAAAACAAAGGCAGTGTTCGGCGAGTAACCGAAGCAATATAGCTCGGTGCCGGGCGACGCGGCCGCCGGCCTTCCC
>JACDDZ010000181.1 GCA_013816695.1 Gemmatimonadaceae bacterium | reverse complement strand
ATCCTGGCGGGCAGTCCACCGCGAAATCGTGGAAGGCTTGAGAATGCGAACACCCTTGTAAGTCCCGCCGTTCAGTAGCATCTGTGCGAAGATGGCGAGGTCAGGAGCAGTGGAAAATAATCCGGCATGACCTGAGACGCCGCCGAGCGCCCATGCGTTTTCATCATGAACGAAGCCACGCACCACACCACCGCGGGTCGAGTCGAATTCGGTAGGTGCAATCCGCTGTCTCATTGCGGAATCCGGATTGAACAATGTGCTTGTCATCCCCAGCGGCCCAAACACGCGCGCAGCGACGAACTGGTCCAGTGTTGTCCCGGTAATCCGCTCGATAACGAACTGCATCAACATCATTTCCCAGTCGCTGTAGATCGCCTGTGTTCCCGGAACGTACTTGAGCGGCCTCGTGTTTATCTGCTGCAGGTACTGCTCTCGTCCACGGAATGTCCTGTACAGCGGAGCGAATGCTTCCAGTCCACCGCGATGAGTCAGGAGCATTCTGATGGTGATTCCGCTTTTGTCGGGCGCGTTGAATTCGGGAAGGTACGAAACCACTGTGCGATTGAGGTCCAGCTTTCCTTCCTCCTCCAGAATCATGGCTGCGGTGCTTGTCGCCACAACCTTGGTGAGCGACGCCATATCATAAAGCGTGCTGATGCTGACGGGAGAGGAATCGGTCTGGGCCATCTTCCCATAAGCGGCCAGGTGCACCAGCCTTCCGTGTCTTCCGATCGCGACTGTAGCTCCTGGTGCCGCACCTTCTCGAATACCAGTGCGAATGATCGAATCGAGCTGGCTATTTAGGGTGGCGCTGAAGCCAACAGCCGTGGGCAACGCAGTGATCAGTGAGTCCTGCAACGAGGGGCGCGGGTTAACTACAGGCGTCACTTGTAAAACCGGCTGCACAGCTGATGTGCAGGCGCCGAGCAGAATTGCAAGTGAGGCCATTCCCGCTCGTGGCGCGGCCTTAAAAATGATCATCGTAAAAGTTTCTCGCGCATGATTCCGTCACCTGCTTTTAACTTGGGCGGCAGGGAAACAGGCAGCCGCCCTGAAATCGCATTGTTGCCGAGCAGCGCGTGCGCTGCAGCTCGCTGGCTGAGCGGAGCTCCGCCCCACGCGAGCAAATACGTTGGGACCGACGGAAATCCGGACAGGAGATATGGACTTCCGAACGAGACTGCCACTATTCGCTTTCCGGCTCCCGAAACCGATTCGACAAATCCCGGAAACCCGCCACGTATCTCGACGCTTCCCGCAGATTCCACCGGCAAAACGTAGGCGGAGGCCAGTACCACATCGAAAGAGTCGACCGACGCACGCAGCGCAGTCCATTCCGTCTCCGGAGTTCGCGCATCCACACTCACTCGGCGCACTGACTTTCCGGCTGCAGCCAGCTCCTCGTTGAATATCCGCCCGGCCAGCGGGTCTGATGTTCCTGCGTAGGTGATCGAAAGAATTCGTTTGTCTTCAACCTTCAGTGGAACGAAGCCTGGATTGTCGCGCGCCAGTGTTATCGAACGTTCGGCGATTTCCTTCGCTATCGCCGCGTGCTCAGGGATGTTCACCACCGAGTCGATGGCATCGAGCGATACCAGCCGTCCATCGATCAGGCCCGCCCTGGCCTTGGTGGAAAGAATCCGGCGAACAGCGTCGTCGATTCTTTCCTGCTTCACCCTGCCAGTGGCGACAGCTGCAACAATCGTCTCGATAGCTTCATGAACTCCGCGCGGCATAAGCAGGATGTCCGCGCCCGCGTTCAGCGCAAGTATCAATGGTTCGGTCGCGCCATACTTCCGTGAGACCCCGCCCATCGTCATCGCATCTGTGAAAAGCAGTCCGCGGAATCCGAGGTCCTGGCGGAGCACCTGGGTCATAAAAAGGGGAGAAAGCGTTGCAGGCGGTGCGTTGGCGCCTTCAACTCCAACAACTGCTATGTGCGCCGTCATGATCCCGTCCACTCCTTCCTTGATTGCTGCCTGGAAGGGAGGGAGATCGACGCGATTCAGCTGGGTGCGATCGGCTGTAATGGTTGGAAGGTCTATGTGGGAATCGGTTCCCGTGTCACCATGCCCGGGAAAATGTTTTCCTGTTGTCATCAGCCCCGCACTGCGCGCGCCGCGGATGTATGCGATTGCAAGCGCGCTCACTGTCGCGGGGTCCTCACCGAACGAGCGGGTGTTGATGATGGGATTCAGCGGATTTGAGTTCACGTCCAGAACGGGGCCCGTCGTGACATGCACGCCGACAGCCCGCGCTTCGCGGCCGAGCACTCGGCCAAGCTGGAATGCGAGATCCGTCGATCCGATTGCACCCAGTGACATCACGGGCGGAAAAACAGTACCGCCTCCCTGAGCCAGTAGTGATGGGAAGGCGTAGATGTTTGCCAGCCTCATCCCGCTGCCATTTTCCATGTCCGACGCAATGAGCAGGGGTACACCCGCTCTCCGCTGCATCTCGTTTAGCTTCGCACCGTAGCTGTGAGGCATCCCGATGGACATGATCAATCCACCGACTTTCTCCTCGTCGACCCATTTGCGGACCTGCTCGAACTCAGGCGACCCGACGGCTGCATACTCACCGCCCACCCACGGCATTATCAGTTGTCCGGCCTTTTCCCGGAGCGACAGACTGGCCAGGGTACGTTCAACCCACGCACTGTCGCGGGCAGTCAGCCTGGTTCCGATCCCCGGATAGGACTTTCCCAGTAATCTTGTCGCGTTACTGGTCACCGGAGAGGGAGGGGAAGGGAGGCTCGCACATCCCAGGGAAAGCGAGAGCCCGGCGAAGGCGGCGGCTTTGAGGCTAAGTCGTTTGACGAACATATCTATAGTATGGAGCAATTCTGGCCGCCTTTCCACCGCTCCAGAGACATTCGGGGAATTTCCCTATGGAAAAGACCCGTAAACACCACTTAAATCGTTTGACAGCACCTGTGCAGAGGAATATCATAGGTTCGCTTCACCCATATACAAATCCATTTGGAGGCACCATGGCATTGCGTCGTGTTTTGACGAGTTTGCTCGCATTCGCTTTGATTGCGATTCCCTCCCTCTCCTCCGCACAAGGCACCGGCAGCATTCGTGGTCGCGTTACCGATGCCACATCAGGAGTTCCATTAGTTGGAGCCCAGGTTCGCGTTGAAGGCACCACAGTCGGGACCCAGACTGGAGCTGACGGTACTTATATCATCTCCGGAGCCCCTGTGGGATCACGGATTCTCACCGTTCGCAGGGTGGGATATTCTCCGCAGCGAGTCTCGCTGAACGTCCTGACTTCGGGAGCTACGCAGAATTTTCCGCTTCGCGCCGTTTCCACGACACTGAATGAGGTTGTCGTGACAGCGCTTGGTGAAACTACGCAGCAGCGTTCACTGGGAACCGCCCAGCAGAGCGTCAAGGGCCCCGAGATTGCCGAGACGCAGCGAGAGAATTTCATCAACGCACTGCAGGGACGCATCGCCGGCGTTAACGTCGTAAGCACTTCAGGCGTTCCGGGCGCATCCTCGTCGATCACGATTCGCGGAATCAGCTCGATCTCGAGCAGCAACCAGCCGCTCATGATCATTGACGGACTTCCGCTAGACAACAAGACGCTCAACACGGGCGTGCTTGCATCTGATGCTCCTGGCTCGGCCACCGCTTTCTCAAACCGCGGTGTTGACTTTACCAACCGCGCCGCCGACCTGAATCCCGAGGACATCGAGAATCTCGTAGTTCTCAAGGGACCTGAGGCATCGGCTCTCTATGGAATCGATGCGGCGAACGGCGCAATCGTCATCACAACCAAGCGCGGCAAGGCGGGGAAGGGCGGAATCGAATACAGCAACAGCTTCCGCATGGAAAGCACCAACGCCCGTCCGGAAATTCAGCGGGTGTATCAGCCGAGCGCAGTGGGAAGCACGACATTCCAGTACTTCGGCGCTCCGTATCCGGCCGGCACTGTCTTCTACGACAACATCGACGGGTTTTTCCAGACTGCAGTAACGCAGAAGCACAATCTTGCGTTCAGCGGTGCCTCGCCTGACAACCGCATCAACTATCGTGTTGCAACGTCCTCGACGAACCAGCAGGGCGTAATCCCGAGCAACAAATACAATCGTATCAATGTCACTGGCGCATCGCAGGCACAGGTGAAGAGCTGGCTGAATACCGA
Source organism: Gemmatimonadaceae bacterium (assembly GCA_013816695.1). Next base: position 95 of record JACDDZ010000181.1, on the reverse strand, counting down.
TCTGTCGATGGCTTACACCTTTGCCGACAACCGTCAATCCTGGAAAGGCGAAGGCGGCCCACTACTTGGTCTGCTCGTATGGCCCTCGACGGACG
>JACDDZ010000180.1 GCA_013816695.1 Gemmatimonadaceae bacterium | reverse complement strand
GGGTTTTGCGGAAGATCATTTGCATCTGGATATCGGGTACGTAACTACCGTGCCGAGAGATGCGCCGGGCAGTTAAGGAAGAAGGGCGTTTTGGGTTGTGGGTGGTTGGTTGTGCGTTTTGCGTTTTGAAACATTGAGGCGTTGCGATGAGCGTTGTGGAAAAGAAAAAGCCCGATACTTCCAAAGCTGGGAGCGCTGACCGGATAGCGCTCGCCGCTATTGGGCTGGAGGCTGAGTTCGCAGTGATCGTGAACGGCGAGCAGGTTCGGCCCGAGGATGTGTTTGGGAGTCCGCGTTCATTCATTCGCCAGCCGATGATGCACCGTGCGGGGAAGTCTTACCATCTTCCGACTGGCGGGGCGATTTATTTCGATACCGGCGTGATTGAAGTTGCGACGCCGGTAATCGAGATCGAGAAGGGATGTGCCGCGCGTGCGGGGCGTTCGCTTTGGGAGGGGATTCTCTTTGTGCGCGAAGAGCTGGATGCCTGGGAGCGGGCAACGGGTAAGGACGTGCATCTCGCCGGCTTCAGCACGCACTACAACATCTCCTTCGATGTTCCGCCCGAGATGCAGGGTAATGGACGAACAGTTGAAAAGCTGGCGCTGCTTCTCAGCTACGTTCTTCCGATTCCCGTGATGCTGCTGGGCGCGAACAAGCGCTCGACTGGAATTGGAGTTCGTCCGCGCGACGACCGGATCGAAATAACGGCGGACTTCACGCCGGATGCGCCCCTCATGATCGCCACTGCGACGCAGATCGTCGGTATAGTTCGCGAAATCATGCAGTGGCCGACCTACGATCTCAGCGCGCTGGACGATCACGATATTCCGCTACTGCAGGATTTCCGGCCAATGCCGCACACGTCGCGCAAAGGCTGGCTTGCTCGTTTCAGCTGCTTCACGGAAAATCCATTCGCGGCCGATCCGGATGCGGAAATGTGGGTTACTCGCGACGGTCGCATCATGTCGCTGCGCGAAATTGCCGGAGAGACAACCCGGTACTTCTGGAAATCGATCAGAAAGCTCGCCGATCCATTTACCCTGCGTTTGATCGGTTCTATAATGCGTGGCCGCGCGCCTGCGCTGCTGGAGCTGGATGACCGGCCCGCGTCGTACGACGATGTGGGGCGCGCCTGCACGTGGGACAATCTCTTCCCGGAACGGATTCTTCCGCGGTCGCGGTACGAACGCGTCCTTATTCGCGCGATATCCGGGCAAAAACTCCATCTCGGCGGCTACTGGTACACTCCGGTGGGCATGAAGGGGTGGTCAAAGGTCGTGTTCAGGCGTCGGAGTGACCGTACGCGCCATGTATTCACGCTGGACTTCCTGCTTGGTCATTTGCGTGAGTGGGAGCGTCCATCGGTCGCCTCGGGCTGACAGTCTTTCCACCCTTTCCTGATTTCGTTATATCATCCCCATGACCACAAGCAAAGAAACAAACTGGATGGATCATCCGGAGATACGGCGGCTTCTGCACGAGATCAACAAGCTCAGCGTGAACGAGCGAATCACCCTGGTGAAAGGGCTGATACCGGGAATCGCCGACGAACTTCCTGACGATGAGTATGAGCGCTTCGTCGGAACGGTCAAGCTGAAAGGAGAGCGCTATCACGAAGCCCAGCACAGTCCGGGGTCAGGCAGGGCGGAGCGCAAGATTCCCGGAGAGCGGGAAGTAGAAGGCCGCTGACAATCGAAAAGTTCGAAATCGACTCTGACATTACGCGCGCTCGGACCCTTCCGGCGCGCGTTTACTCGGAGCCTGATTATTACGCGCTCCAGAAGGGACGCATTTTTGCTCGCAGCTGGCAATGGGTTGGTGACAGCGCAAAGATGCGTGCACCTCTGCACCTGCTTCCCGTAACACTTCTCGAGGGATGCCTGGACGAGCCAGTCGTGCTCGCGTCCGATGACAGCGCAAAGCTGCGATGCCTGTCGAATGTGTGCACCCATCGAGGGGCCATCGTCGTCGAAGGGGAATCGCATGCACGATCACTCCGGTGTAGATATCACGGGCGCAGGTTCAATCTCGATGGCACGCTGGCGAGCATGCCGGAATTCGAGTCGACTGTAGGCTTTCCTGCCGAGTCAGACAATCTGCGTCAGCTCAAGCTTGAACAGTTTGGACCGCTGCTTTTCGCGGGAATCGATCCCGCGATGTCGTTCGAAGACTGGATCGCTCCGGTGCTCGAGCGGGTGGAGTGGATGCCGCTGGACACATTCAGGCGCGACGCGAAGTCATCGCACGATTATCTGATCGAAGCGAACTGGGCGCTGTACTGCGACAATTACCTGGAAGAGTTTCACATTCCGTATGTGCACGCGGGTCTGGCTGAAAAACTCGACTACGCGAATTACCGCACGGAAAGATTTGGTTTTTCCAATCTTCAGCTCGGAATTGCGCGCCAAGGCGAGCCGGCCTTTGAGCTGCCTGAGGGCCACCCGAATTCAGGCGAGCGGGTTGCTGCGTTTTATTTCTGGCTCTTCCCGAATACCATGCTGAATTTTTATCCGTGGGGACTGTCGCTGAATGTCGTAACTCCGCTGGCCGTCAACCGGACGCGAGTCTCGTTCCACTCATATGTATGGCGGGAGGAACTACGGGAGGATGGCGCTGGTGCGAATCTCCATGCGGTGGAGATGGAGGATGAGGAGGTAGTGGAGTCGGTGCAGCGAGGGGTGAAGTCCCGCGTCTACAACCGTGGCCGGTACTCTGAGCGGCGCGAGGTTGGGACGCATCACTTTCATGAGCTGCTGGCCAAGTTCATGTTTGAGAAGAGCTAATCGCTATCAGCCTGTAGCCAAAGAATAAAAAAGGGGGGGAGCCTTTCGGCTCCCCCCCTTCTTTCTACTTGTTCACACTACCGTTCCCACTTCGCCCGAACGTATACGAACCGTCCGTTGAAGCCGAACGGCGAGATTCCGTTGTACGGGAATATTCCGCTGTTCGCATTTCCAGCAATCTGGAGATCGGGGTAGATGTCGAAGAGATTGTCCGCGCCGACAGTGAGGCGTGCTTTTATCGGCAGCGAATAGGACAGGCTTACATCAGTGATCCACTTCGGGCTGAAGGTCTGATCCAGGCTCGAGTTCGCTATCAGGCCGCGAAAGCCGACCGCGCCATAGCGCTGCGCGTGGATGTTGGCGCTCAGATTTTTCGCCGTATGGTCAAGAGTCATGCTAAGGTTGTTATGCGGCTGGCCAACCTCAATTCGCCCACGCTCGATGCGATCGAACAACACCGACTGCTGCGTGGCGAGTGCCGGCGGTGTGCTTGCAACGCGCGTGACGAAGCTTCTCGTCTGGTTATACCCAACGGTGAATCGCGAAATTCCGATCTCACCCATATCGCGAGCGTACCGCCCAACAACGTCCACACCGCGAGTCCGGGTGTCGATCGCATTGGTGAAGAAGCGGGCGCTGCCGACTCCAGGAAATCCCTGAGCTGCGAGGAAACTTGTCATCGTCGCTCCGGAGAAATTGCCGGAAAAGATGATGCGGTCGTCGATGGTGATCTTGTAATAGTCAACGGTCAGCGAGGCCGCAGGCGTCGGCGAAAGCACGAGGCCGAGGCTTCTGTTCACAGACGTTTCCGGAATGAGCGGCTGTGCTCCGAGCGCCTTTGCGGGCCCGCTCTCGACCGGAAGAGTACGTACTTCGACCGGAACAAGTCCCTGGCCGAAGTTGAGGAAGTTCGTAGCGGTCGCCGAAAAATACTTCTGGCTGAGCGACGGAGCGCGGAAGCCATTCTGGAGTGCGCCGCGCAGCGCGAGCCACGACGTGATCCCGTACCTGGCGCTGATCTTCGCGTTCTGTGTTCCGCCAAAATCCTCATAATCCTCCGCACGACCGGCTATTCCAACCAGCAGATTCTCGAGCACATTGGCTTCAAGATCCGCATATACTCCGTAGCTTGTCCGCGAATTGTCACTTGCATCAGTAGGCCGGTAGCCGGGGAACCCCTGCGCTCCCGGGGCGGGCTGCGCACCGGTGCTGGGACCATCGAGAACCTTGATACCGCCATCCTTGTAAGACGCTTCGTCACCGGCACCCATCGCAAAACCATCGCGTCGAACCTCACCGCCGATAGCCACGTTGAGCGGGCCGCTGAACATGTCGAATGAGAAGGGACGTACGAGATCGAGGTTAAACACCGCCTGATCGGCCTTCAGCATTCCGGCGTAGAACGTCGTCGGGCTTGCAGCACCCAACGTCGCATTATTCGTATTGCGCAGGTTGTAGTCGAAAGTGTTC
>JACDDZ010000179.1 GCA_013816695.1 Gemmatimonadaceae bacterium | reverse complement strand
AGTCCGTCGGTTGGCCTTGACGGAAATTCGCGCGAAGAAATGGATAAACTCATCGCGGACATGCGGCGCTGAGGCGTCGGATTATACTTAGGGGTTCCCTACGAGTGAGATATGGCCGGACATAGTAAGTGGAAATCCATCAAGCATGCAAAGGCCGCGACGGACGCAAAGCGCGGCGCCCATTTCACCAAGCTGATTCGTGAAATCACGATGGCAGCGAAGATGGGCGGCGGTGATGCTGCTGGGAATCCCCGGCTTCGCACAGCAATCGACATTGCGCGCGCGGCTTCCATGCCCAAGGACAACATTGAGCGCGCCGTAAAGAAGGGAACCGGCGAGCTCGAAGGCGTGGAATACACCGAAGCGACATACGAGGGTTACGGTCCGGGCGGCGTCGCTCTCATGATCTTTACCGTAACTGACAATTCGACGCGTACTGTTGCTGAAGTGCGGCACAAACTGTCGCGCGCGGGCGGCAATCTTGGAGCTACCAATTCAGTCGCGTGGATGTTCGATCGCAAAGGACAGATAGTGCTGGACGCCACGAAGTACGAAGAAGACACTGCACTGGAAGCCGCGCTGGAAGCTGGGGCTGAGGATTTCAAGCGCGAAGATGACCAGTACATCGTCACTACCGAACCCAGCGCAATGCAGGGAGTCATCAGCGCGCTCGAAGCCAGGAAATTCTTAGTGGTCGAGTCCGAGGTCGCGTCCATCCCGAAGAACACTGTTCGAGTGGAAGGAAAAGAAGCTGAATCGCTGGTGAAGCTTCTTGAGGAGCTCGAAGACCTGGACGATGTCCAGAAAGTCGCGGCAAACTTCGATATGGACATCGTCGAGATGTCGGGGACATAGTGATAGTGCTCGGCGTTGATCCGGGAACGGCAGTTACCGGTTACGGCGTCGTAAAGGGCGAAGGTTCCGCACCTCCGGTCCTGCTCGAGTGTGGCGTCATACGAACCAAGCCGCGCGACTCACTGGCAAGCCGTCTTCTTTCGATTCACGAAGGAATCACCGACGTCCTCCTGCGCCACAAGCCGGACTGTGTGTGCGTCGAAGACGTTTTCTACGCGCGCAATGTGCGGACGACAGTTGTGCTCGGTCACGCTCGGGGAGTAATCCTCCTCGCCGCTGCTAAAGCGGGCCTCGAAGTTCATGAATTCCCCCCGACCGAGATCAAGAAGGCCGTGGTCGGGTCCGGTGCTGCGTCCAAGGAGCAGGTGCAATTCATGGTTGCCCGCATACTTCGCCTCAAATCAGTTCCGGAGCCGGCTGACGCTGCTGACGGCGTGGCAGCAGCGCTCGCAGTCGTGATGCGGGGGAACCTCCCGCGGATTGACGACATCCGGCTAAACAAGGAAGGAATGCTCGAGCTTCCGCGAAATCTCAGGGTCATAAGGTGATTTCTTCGGTAAGGGGAAAGCTGATATCCCGCGAGATCGACCGAATCGAGATCATGACTGCGGGTGGCATCGCATACGAACTGCAGATTCCGCTCAGCGTTTACGAATCGCTTCCCCGCGCCGGCGAAGAGGTTTCTCTGCACACCCATCTCGTAGTGAAGGAAGATGGATGGCATCTCTTTGGATTCGCGAATATTTTCGAGCGAAAGCTTTTCCAGCGCTTGCTGACTGCGAACGGTGTCGGTCCCGCGCTCGCGCTCGGAATGATGTCCGCGCTCTCGGCTAACCGTCTCGTGCGGGCGATTCAGGAGAAGGACATTCCGACTCTTCAGGGCGTCCCGCGAGTAGGTCGAAAGAAGGCCGAGCGCATCATTCTGGATCTAGGCGAAAAGCTGGACGACCTGGCCATGACCGACGGCCAGCGGGCATCGCGGCCGGGAGGAGCTGCAGCAGACGACGCTATGCGCGCTCTCGTTTCGCTAGGCTACTCTCTGGGTGAAGCTGAAAAAGCTGTGCGCGCGGCGCTGGACGGAGGCGCAAAACCGTCAGAGCCGGCGGAGGTCATTCGGGCGGCACTTGCGAAGATCGGAAGCTAGGGACGGCTGAAAAGCACGCTCAGAAGTCTGGGAGGCGCACCCGCCGCGCTGTCGGCTTCGTCGGACCATTCGCCCAGTCGCACAAGCTTCAGTCCCGCCTCAATTCCGCTGTTCACGTAGTCGGACACATCGTGCGAGTACGCTTCAACTCTGAGTCGTTCGCCCGATTTTGCATCGGTGAACTGAGCCTGGGATCCAAGGCGCTGCCGAAATGGATGAAGCTCGCAGAGGAATAGAGACCCATTCGGTCGCAGAACCCGCTGGGCTTCGTGGAAGACAATCTGAATATTGGATACGTGCTCGAGCACCAGGTTTCCGACCACTGCGTTGAACGATTCGTCGGGCACCGGCCATGTGTGCTGGATATCGTGCTCGATGAACGTGACCTTACCCGTCATGACGCGTTTGCGGGCACGCGCCAACATTTCAGGTGATATGTCCAATGCAACTACTGATTCGGCGTGTTCGGCCAGCCATTCGGTGTTCTTGCCGGTTCCGCAGCCAATCTCGAGCACGTCGCGACCCGCAATGTCCAGCTCATGCTTGCGGAGTACCATCGCGTCCAGGTCTCGGGTGCGGTTCTCATTTGTGTCGTACGACTCGGCCCAGGCCGCGTAGGCCGGCCTGACACTTTTTGGGGCTGAAGTCATACTGGAACCTTAGGCGATTTCGGGTTCTTTTCAATGCAGGCAGGAAATACTTTCTGTCCTACCCCAATTGCCCCCCATGGCCTCTCATACAGCTGATCGCGCATCGACATTCACGGAGTCGGTAATTCGCGAGATGACCCGCATCGCAAACCAGTGCGGCGCGATCAATCTCGCGCAGGGATTCCCTGACTTCCCAATGCCGGAGCCAATGAAGGATGCGGCCTGCGCTGCGATTCACGGGGACATCAACCAGTACGCCATAACGTGGGGAACGCCGGCACTCAGAATTGCCATCGCCGCCAAGTACCGCCGCTGGTACGACATGGATGTCGATCCCGATCGCGAGATCACCGTGACCTGCGGGGCGACCGAGGCAATGGCTGCCGTTTTCATGGCGCTCATCAATCCCGGGGATGAAGTCATCATCTTTGAGCCCTTTTATGAGAATTACGGGCCCGATGCGATTCTCGCCGGCGCCAAGCCTGTATTCGTTCCGCTGGAAGGACTCGAATGGAAGTTCGATCCGGAGAAGTTGAGAGCTGCATTCGGTCCGAAGACCCGCGCAATCATCGTTAATACGCCGCACAATCCCACCGGTCGCGTGTTCACCCGCGACGAGCTCACCCTGATAGCCGACCTTTGCAAGGAGCACGATGTGCTCGCAATCACTGATGAGATTTACGAGCACATTCGTTATGCAGGTGGGCATCACGTCCTGGCGACCTGGCCCGGAATGCGTGAGCGGACAATTACAATCTCGGGACTTTCGAAGACCTTCAGCTGCACCGGATGGAGGCTCGGGTACGCCATCGCACCCGCGGAGATGTCTTCGCCCATTCGGAAGGTTCACGACTTTCTCACTGTGGGAGCGCCTGCGCCGCTGCAGGCTGCGGGCGCGGTTGGAATGGCCTTCGATGCCGATTATTACAATCATTTGGGAATTGAATACCGCGAACGCCGCGAGATTCTGTGCTCTGCACTGAAGGAAGCTGGGTTCAAGTTCTCGCTGCCCGAAGGCGCTTACTACGTGCTCGCCGATTTTTCGGAAATCAGTGACAGGGACAGCAAATCCTTCGCTCTTTGGCTGGCCGAGGAAGTCGGCGTCGCGACCGTTCCGGGAATGAGCTTTTACCGAACCCCTGAGCTCGGCCGTTCTCTAACGCGGTTTGCGTTTTGCAAGCAACTTCCAACCTTGGAGCGTGCCGCCGAAAGACTGGTCACGCTGAGTGCAAAAGTTTAGCGTGAGGTTTCCATGACTGTCGATTCGCGTGAACAAAAGCTGATCGCCAACGAACGCGCATTCTGGGATTCGATGAAGGCCAAGGACGGTCGTAAAGCAGGAATGATGACCGCTGATGGATGCATCGTCGTGGGCGCGCAGGGTGTTGGTGCCATAAACGGCGAGGCGATGGAAAAGATGATGGCCGGGGGAACGTGGGAACTCAAGGAGTATTCCTTCGACGAGAAGAGCATGCAGGTGCGGTTCATAACCGATGACATTGCCGTGGTCGCTTACAAGGTGAATGAGCAAGTGGCAGTGGACGGTGAGACGCTTTCCTTCGAAGCCAATGATTCCTCGGTTTGGGTTAATCAGGGTGGCGAGTGGCGCTGCGC
>JACDDZ010000178.1 GCA_013816695.1 Gemmatimonadaceae bacterium | reverse complement strand
ATAACCTTTTACCGCAAATAACAATTGCCGACAGTCGCCATCTATGCGGGCAGCTTCGATCCGATCACCCGCGGACATGAAGATGTAATCCGGAGAAGCCGCGAGTTCGTTGACCGGCTGATCGTTGGCGTCGCAACCAACACGTCGAAGAAGCCTCTTTTTTCGCTGAGCGAGCGAATGAGCTTCATTGAAATGACAATTGCCGACACTTCGGGGGTCGAAGTCCGCCAGTTCAACGGACTGCTCGTTGACTTCGCAAAGGAAATGAAGGCATCGCTCGTGATCCGCGGCCTGCGCGCAGTGAGCGACTTTGAATACGAGTTCCAGATGGCGCTCATGAACCGTCATATGTCACCCAACCTGGAAACCGTATTCATGGTTCCTTCAGTGGAGACGACATACATAAGTTCCAGCGTTGTGCGCGAGATCGCCCAGTTCAGTGGCGAGCTAAAGGGACTGGTCCATCCAAAAGTTGCGGAAGCTCTCAAGGAAAAGTTCGCCGGGGAGCAGAACCGCTCCAAATGAAATTCATTGACACGCTTGAGGAGCGCGCTGCCGACACTGGAGCGCGCATTGTTTTCCCGGAAGGTCAGGACGATAGGATTATCGAGGCGGTTCGCCACATCTCGTCATTTGGAAAGCTCAAGCCAATAGTGCTCACCCAGGAACCCGGCGACAGGCCGGTTCTGGAAGTCGCGGCCGAAATGGTGAGGAAGGGGGAAGCCGATGCCTGTGTTGCCGGCGCCGTTTTTACCACGGCTGAGGTGCTTCGCGCAGCGCTCAAGTTTGTGGGCCTTAGGCCCGGAGTCAAAACGCTGTCTAGCGCGTTTTACATGTGCGGCGAAAGCGCGGGGAATCCGGCCGGAGTCCTGACCTTCACCGACTGCGCTGTCCTTCCAAGCCCCACTCCCACTCAGCTGGCAGAAATAGCTATCTGCGCAGCGGATGATCGGGCCTTTCTGGTTGGGGACGAACCCAGGCTGGCGCTGCTATCGTATAGTAGCGCGGGGAGCGCGCAGGGTCCGTCTGTCAGAGTGGTTCGCGAAGCACTGAAGCTCATTCGTGCCCGCCGTCCCGATCTCGTCGTGGACGGAGAATTGCAAGTTGACGCAGCGCTGGTGCCGGAGATCGCGTTACGAAAAGCGCCGGGTAGCAGTGTAGCGGGCAGGGCGAATGTTCTCGTTTTTCCGTCACTCGATGCAGGCAACATCGCGTACAAGCTCGCACAGCGTCTGGCCGGCATGCGGGCACTGGGACCGATCCTTCAGGGGCTGGCAAAACCTATGGCTGATCTCTCGCGCGGAGCCGACGTCGAGGACATTATTAAGGTTGCAGCAATTACCGCATTACAGACAAACGCTCAAATAGCTGAAAGAACCCAAGTCTCTCCTGGAGAAGAAAAGGAATGAGTTTCTCAATCAAGAAGCAGGGCGAAGTTGTTGTAGTCGACGTGGAAGGCCAGCTAATCGTTGGCAATCGCCAGGAGCTTAAGCAGAAGGTGCTCGACGAGCTCGAGCGCGGCGAAAAGAAATTCCTCATCGACTTCAGCCAGACCGGATACATCGACAGCTCCGGCCTCGGCGTGCTCGTCTCGCTTTCCAAGAAGATTCGCGAGCAGGGCGGAGAGCTTCGCCTCGCCAACCTTAACGACGATCTTCAAACCCTGTTCGAGCTGACTAAACTGGATACTCTCTTCCAGATCTCGGACACACGGGAGCGCGCACTAGAGAGTTTTTGATGGCTGAACCCCGCGTCGCGCTCGACATCGAGATACCCAGCGACGTTAAGTACATAGAAGGTGCAGTGGCGCTCGCGACAGAACAGTGTCGCGAGCTACATCTCCCACCCCGGAAATGCTCGCTCAACATTCCGGTCGCGCTGTCCGAGGCGCTCTCGAATGCAATCCTGCGCGGTAATACCGAAGACACCAAGCGGGTCGTTCGCTTGCGCGCCACCATCAGCGACAAGGCGCTCGTGTTCGACATCGTTGACGAGGGTTCTGGTTTCGATTTAGCCAACTTCAAGCACGATCCCACAACTGCAGAGAACCTGAGCCGCGAAGACGGAAGAGGACTCTTCCTGATGCGGAAGCTGATGGATCGTGTGGAGCGATTGAACGAGAACGGAAGCGGTAACGTGATAAGGATGACGGTGAATCGCTGATGAAGGAGCTGGAGTCGGTACTTACCGTCTTCCGCGAATCCACCAAATGCGAAGTTACTGTTTGGGAGGGCGATAGTGCGACGGCCTCCGCCCTGAGATCGGTTGCCAGCACGGCCGCAAGGCCGTTGGTCCCCGACGATCTGCCCACTCCTGACAGCGATGTTGGAATCGTCACCAACGGTGGGATCCTTCGCGTCGCGCTGATTGAATACGGTGAGAACGTTTACCTGTCCGTCGGACCCTGCCTCACCGGTGAGACCCCCGAGGAACTTTATCTCAGCCTTCTCAAGCCCCTGATCGTACAGGCTTACAGAACCAAGCTCGAAGTGGAGCACACTGCCCAGGAGCTTTCGGACAGATTCGAAGAGATAAGCCTGCTTTACACGATCGGCGAAATTCTCGGACGCACTGTTTCGCTGAAGGATGCCGCCGAAACGATCCTGAATGAAATCGCCGAAATAGTTGGTTCTACGACGGGCGCTATCCTGGTCCATGACGAGGCCAGTAATTCATTGAGTGTCGTAGCTGCCACAGGCGTGGGAACTGAAAATCTTCCGGCAATCTGGATAGAGGATCCTAACAGTGTGTCGGCGAGAGTGTTCAGGACGGAGCACGAAGTACTGAGCGAAGCGCACGAACCGGTTGGTTTTGTGGAGCAGCAGTACCGGCGGGGTGTCATGCTCTCGGTTCCAATCATGTGGACCACGCCCGAGGGCGGCGAGCCTCTCGGAGTTATCAATCTTTCCGGTCGCACGTCGCGAACTCCTTATACGGCGGGCGACCAGAAGCTGGTTCGTGCGATCGCAACACAAATCGGAACGGCGATCCAGAATGCGCGGCTGGTGAAGGCCTCAGTGGAACAGGACAGGCTGCTGCAGGAAATGCATCTTGCTCACGACCTGCAGATGAAGTTGCTGCCGAATCCGTCAGTTGCGTCGCCACTCGCCCACGTCACGGCGCGCGTCGTCCCGGCCGACAGTGTTGGAGGGGATTTTTATCACCTCTTCAAGATCCAGAAAGACTCCACGGGAGTGATGATAGGAGACGTATCCGGTCACGGTTATCGCGCGGCGCTCATCATGGCACTCGTCATGAGCGCAGCAGCAATTCACGCACAGAATTCCGACGGCCCTTCGGAGATGCTGTCGGCGCTCCTGGACTCGCTTCGCGAAGAGTTGCGCACAACGGAGATGCACGTATCAGTGTTCTACGCGATCATCGATCACAAGACGCACGGCATCCGTTACGCCAACGCGGGGCACCCGCATGCATTCGTGTACGGAGCGACCGAGAAGTTCGAGCGGCTCCGCGCAATCGATCCGCCGCTGGGAATGGTGGAGTCCGCGCCCACAGAATTGGCATATCCCTGGCGGGCCGGTCATGACATAATGGTCCTCTTCACGGATGGCATCAGCGATGCCCGCAACGCCGCTGACGAACGCCTCGGCGAAGAAATCGTGCTCGAAACAATTCTTCTCCACAAACACTTGACGGTCGAAGAGATCTCGATGCATGTGTTCGACTTGCTGGACGAGCACATGGGCGATATCCCACCGCGAGATGACCTTACACTCGTTCTGATCAAGACCTGATGGCGCGCGCGAGCGGCGGATTTCCGCCGGTCCTGAAGAAGTACGGACAACATTTCCTGAACGACCAGCGCGTACTTGAATCAATCGCAGATGCGACAGGCGCCACTGCAGCGGATACGGTTGTCGAGATTGGGCCGGGCAGGGGAGCGCTCACCGACCTGCTGGTTGACCGCGCAGGGAAGGTCGTGGCTGTGGAGCTGGACCGCGCACTCGCGAAAATGCTGCGCGACAGATACGCATCACATTCGAACATCGAGGTGATCGAAGCCGATGTCCTGAAAACACCGCTCGGCGATCTCGCAGGCGCGGGCTACATCCTGGCCGGCAACGTTCCGTATTACATCACGACGCCCATCATCTTCCACGCCCTCGTTCCGCCGCTGCCCCGGCGTGCTGTGTTCCTGGTCCAGGCAGAAGTCGCAGAGCGAATGACCTCTCCGCCCGGCTCGAAGGAATACGGCGCGCTGTCCGTGAACCTGCAGACAATAGCAAAAGTGGAAATCCTTTCTCG
>JACDDZ010000177.1 GCA_013816695.1 Gemmatimonadaceae bacterium | reverse complement strand
GTCGAATATCCGGCTGTGGAGCTTCTCGTGGGGGCTGCATGGCTTTGGTGTGCATTTCGTTTCGGTGCGAACTTCACAGGGCTTCGTGTTGCTGTATTTGCTTCAGTACTGATTGGAATAGCCATCACTGACGCGCGACATTATGTGATCCCGGACGGGTACACGATCACAGGATTGCTCTGGACCCTGGCCACGGCCATAGTTGTCCTGTTCACGAATCCGGTTCACGCCTATAGCTCTCCCTTTTCCGGACCGTACGACGCGCTGATTGGGGCGTGCGTAGGAGCTGGTGCAATTTCGATCACCGGATGGCTGGGCGAAGCGAGCCTCAAGAAAGAAGCGATGGGTTTTGGCGACGTAACCTTGATGGCGTTTGTCGGAGCGGCACTGGGTCCTGGACGCGCGCTCCTTACGATATTCATAGGCGCGGCGATTGGAGCCGCCGTGTTCCTGCTGATAGTCCTGCCGGTTATGAAAATTCGTGGCCGCGGGAAATCGGAGCCCGGCACTCTTCCGCTAGTTCCATTCGGCGTTTTTCTTGCGCCCGCTGCATTTGTCACACTGCTTTGGGGGCATGACATGATTTCCTGGTACCTGAAATTCACCGGACTATGAAAAACCTGAACGAAAAAGCATTGTCGGTTTTGCTGTGCATCGCGGCTGGAAGTAGTGCATGCACCGGCAAGCCAAAATATTCGGGGCCGTACGGCAAGCAGGTTGCCGAGGCGATTCCCAAGATCGAGGTGGCCGTCGGGTTGAAGTTCAAGACTCCCCCCAAGGTGGAAACGCGCTCGCGGGCGCAGGTCCGTGCATTCGTTGCTCAGGAATTCATGGACCCGGCCGCTCAGCAGGATCTTGCCGGAACTGAAGCGTCGTACAAGCGCTTTGGAATGATTCCCGACTCGCTGCACCTGCAGAAGTTCATGGTCGATCTTCTCGAGGAACAGATTGTCGGATACTACGATCCGAAAACCAAGGTTCTGTATGTTGTTGATGGGTCTCCGAGGGAGGCTGTCGAGATAACCGTGACCCATGAGTTGGTTCACGCGCTCCAGGACCAGTACATCAGCCTGGATTCAATCCAGAGCGCGCATGGCCAGAATGATCGTTCGACCGCCGCGCAGGCAATTTTCGAGGGGCAGGCTGTTTACGAGCAAATTGCCGCCAGTCTGGGCGGAACCAACGTCGCGATAAATCTTCCGGGCGGGTGGGACCGTATCCGGGACATGATCCGCGAGAACCAGAGTGCGATGCCGATTTTTGCGGCCGCTCCGCTGGTGATCCAGGAGACTTTGATTTTTCCGTATCTCAGTGGCGCAGAGTTCGTCCGGAACTTCAAGGATCGTCGTGGCGGCCAGAGTATTTACGAGGACATCCCCGTCTCGACTGAGCAGGTGCTTCACCCTGTTGCGTATTTTGCGAGACGCGATGCTCCAACCAGCATTGATCTTGGAAAACTGGTTGGTGCAACGCCGGTTTACGAGAACACTCTCGGCGAATTCGAGACGCGGCTATTCATTTTCCAGCATCTCGGCGACCAGAATGAAAGCGTGCGCGCGGCGACGGGATGGGACGGGGACCGGTACGTACTCTTCAACACCGGGTCCGGTCAGGGGCTGGTCTGGGTGACCGTGTGGGATTCAGCGGTGGAGGCTGGTGAGTTTTACGACATTGCTGACCAGGCTCTCGAGAAGCGGTTCAATACCAAGGCTGTGGCCGGCAAACTTTCCAGATCATATTCCGCCGCCGGAAGATCGGTGCAGTTGTCGACTGTGGAGATTGCTGGTCGGCCGGGCGTGATCTTTGTGGATGTTCCCGCGGGCGCGAGTACGAACGTTCTTGATCCGAGTCAAATCAAACTCAAGCAGTGAACGGAAAAGGACACGCAACAACGCATAACGGAGGACGGTTTTGTAACAGCGCGTTGTGCGTTTTGAGTTGAGCCGTTTCCGTTATGCGTCAAATGCCAATGAGTTTTGACAGTCCAAAGGTGAATACACCCACCACGGCGCCAAGCACGTAGCCGATCATGATGATCAGGTTCAACTCGTTGTTGATCACTGACTTGAGGATCTCTTCGACGCGATCCACACTGAACGCCATGACCTTGCGTTCAACCATGGCCTGAACATCAAGGCGCTGTATGAGGGATGGGAGTTGGTTGTTGATCCACTCCCACATGAGGGGTGCCGTGGCATGGGCGAGCTTTTCCGGGGCATGCGGGTCCTGCGTCATCTCGACGTTCGCGAGAATTT
Source organism: Gemmatimonadaceae bacterium (assembly GCA_013816695.1). Next base: position 2,032 of record JACDDZ010000177.1, on the reverse strand, counting down.
CGGAAACGGGTTTCTGGAGGTACGCGAGGATTGCATCGTGAATTGCGCGTGAGATCTCTTCACGGATCTCTGCGTCGTCGAGCATCACTACCAGCTGCTCCACGCCATCCGTCTCGATGGTGTCCAGCACTGTTTCCATTTTTCGCTCACTCATCATGAGCTTTGCAAAGACGCGTTCGTGAAACCTCAGGTCATTCACGAACTTGTCGAACATTCCATGCAGCGCGTTGCGCAGCTTTGTGCGCGTGGCCGGCTGGCCGAGGAATGATCCGAGCTTTTCCATTGCGACAGGGAGGTACGAGGTCATCGCTCCTTCCATCGCCGCCACGGCAGCAGGCGGAACCTTGTTAATGAGCGGATCGCGCGAGCGGATTATTTCTGTGATGACCTCAGCGACTTTCGCCTCGAAGGCATCCTTCAAGTCCTGACGGCCCAACTCGCTCTGCAGGTCCCCGGCGGTAACGAGACGCTCACCTACAGTGCGCCCGAGACTTTTTGCCAGGCGTGCCTGATTCTTGGGAATCGCCCCCTGAATTCCGAAGCGTTTCTTCTTTGGATTGAACAACATCCAGACTGCGACGGTATCTGTGAGGCCGCCGGCGAGGGTTCCGATCGTCACGTGAATGCCGAACTGAACCCAGTTGCTCTCAATATTCAGGGGCACTAGTCCGCTGGCCTGGACTCCGGCGCCTGCGCCGCGCGTTCGCGGGCTTCAGGTTCCTTCTCGTTGACTGGAGGCGGCGAGGCCATGTCGGCCATCTTCGCAGGGGATGATGCGACAACAGAGTCCGTCTGCGGCTTGGGAAGCAGCACAGATCGGACAATCTCGTCCATGGTTGAAACGAAAGTGAATGTCATGGCTTTGCGAATTTCATCAGGGATGTCGCGCAGGTCCTTCTGGTTGGTTGAAGGCATGATGACCTCGCGAAGGCCGGCCCGGTAGGCAGCGTAGATCTTCTCCTTGACACCACCAATCTCCAGAACTTTCCCGCGCAGCGTGACTTCGCCGGTCATTGCAAGATTGCGGCGCACGGGTCTCCTGCTCAATACACTCGCGATGGCGAGTGTCACAGCCGCACCGGCGCTTGGACCATCCTTTGGAATTGCTCCGGCGGGGAAGTGAATGTGGAGATCGGATTCGCGGAACTCTTCGTCGGGAATACCGAGCGAGTCTGCCCGTGATCTCACGTACGAGTAAGCCGTATCAACGGATTCACGCATTACGTCCCCGAGCTGACCGGTGACAACGAGGCGACCGCTGCCCGGCATGCGCAGCGCTTCAATGATCATCAGGTCGCCGCCGTTTGCCGTCCAGGCCAGCCCGGTCACGGCTCCGATCTCCGGCTCCTGTTCGGCTTCTTCCATCGTGTAGCGTGGGTTGCCGAGTATGTCCTCGACGCGTTGCAGGTCGATGATCCACGCGCCTTCCTCGCCCTCCGCCTTGCGACGTGCGCGCTTGCGCATGATGGCGGCGATGTTGCGCTCGAAATTTCTCAGACCAGCCTCACGGGAATAACGGTTCGCGATGAAGCCGAGCACTTCGTCGGTGAACTGTATGTCCTTGTCGCCGATCCCATGCTCCTCGAGGAGACGCGGCAGCATGTAGCGCCATGCGATCTCGACCTTCTCTTCCATTGTGTATCCCGAGATGCGAATCATCTCCATTCGGTCGCGCAGCGCGACTGGAATGTCGAAGAGATTGTTGGCGGTGCAGATGAAGAGAATGGAGGAGAGATCGAATGGAAGATTCAGGTAGTGGTCGACAAAATTGGAGTTCTGCGAAGGGTCGAGAACTTCAAGCATTGCGGCCGTCGGGTCGCCCGATGGACCGCCGCCCGTCATCTTGTCTATTTCGTCGATCATCAGGACCGGGTCTTTCACCGCAACACGGCGCAGCGCCTGGAGAATCAATCCGGGCATTGCCCCGACGTAAGTCCGGCGATGACCGCGTACTTCGGCTTCATCGCGTACGCCGCCAACCGAGATAAGGTAGAACTGGCGGCCGATCGCAGTCGCAATTGCTTCACCGAGC
>JACDDZ010000176.1 GCA_013816695.1 Gemmatimonadaceae bacterium | reverse complement strand
GAGCGGCCGCAATACGGGAATAAGGAATGTCAGAATCCCGTGAAATGAGAGCGATGATTTTTGAAAGCCCGCGCCGAGGCGTTCGATCGTTGAAACTGTAGGAAGATTCTGCGCGGCGAGTGCGGTACGACGGCGTCTAAGAAATCCTAACCAGCGATTGAGCTTGTAAAGCGGGTTCTCGTTCAGGGAATCAACAATCACCCACGATCCGTGCGGCTCCAGCACGCGCTGAACTTCGCAGGAGAGCGTACCTGCGTCAAAGCAATACAGGACGCCAGCAGATCCTACCAGGTCAATTGAATCTGACCGAAATGGAAGTGCCTCGGAGTCCGCACAGACCAGGTTGAGTGGAATGTTCAGTACTTCAGATCGTTTTCGCGCAACTTGCAGCGCCGTGAGCGAGATATCCGTGGCTACGAGTGTGCGGTCGCTGCCAACCGCTGAAAATGAAAAAGCGCCCGTCCCAGCTCCAATGTCGAGCACTACCCCACCCGCTCTCGCGAGATCTCGAATGTGCTGCTCGAACTCTATGTAAGGGCTTCTAAGTTCCACAGCGATGCCGCTGGATCCAACGGGACCGTGCGAAGTTCCTGCCTGAAGATGTGGACGAGCAGCGGCATCGTAACGATGCCGCTCGATCTCCTTATGGACTTCCACTTATTTCGACGGTGTAGCTATGCGCTCTGTCGCGCAAAAACTCCAAACCCGCGCGCAACAGACATGGCAGCGGACACAATCGCGCGCTCGTCCATGCTGTAGTGACCTCGCAGGTATTCCTGGCTTCCGACGATCGAGGAGAAACCGCTCCTAAGTCCTACCCGCTGGAACGCACGCGGCGCATTGCCACTCTCCATGAGAAGCTCAGCGACCGCGCTTCCGAGGCCACCGTTAACAGTATGCTCCTCGATTGTCACGATACCGCCTGTCTGCCTGGATGCGGCAATCACTGCGGCGTTGTCGAGCGGCAAGACGGTGTGCATGCTGAGAACTCTTGTCGTGATCCCAAGTCGCTGGGCGAGGTCGGTTGCAGCAGAAAGGGCAAGCCCGAGGATTCCACCGGTCGCAATCAACGTTACGTCTTCACCCCGGCGCAGCTCGCGAGCCTTGCCAATAACAAACGCCTCACCGGGACGCGAAGTGTCGCCCGCAGAACTTTTGTCCAGGCGGAGGTAGCAGGTGCCCGGGTACTTCGCGAGCGCTTCGGTGGCTTCGGAAGTTTCCCAGAGACAACCCGGTGCGATGGTGGGAATGCCGAGCGAACGCATGATTCCAAGATCTTCGGTGGCGTGGTGCGACATTCCAAGGGTGCCGTAGCTGAATCCGCCGCCGATGCAGACAATCTTTACATCAGCGCCATGATACGCAGCATCGTTTCTCACCTGCTCCAGACAACGAAGAGTTGGAAAGTTTCCGATCGAGTAGGTGTACACGACACGTCCCTCGAGAGCCATTCCCGTAGCAATACCGGTCATATTCTGCTCTGCAACTCCACAGTTCAGGAACTGCTTTGGAAAGCCCGCAACATATTTGTCCAGCGCTCCGAATCCGAGATCGCCGGTGATCAGAAACACCCTGGAATCCTTGGCCGCCATCTCGCCAAGACGCTCGAAGAACCTGTCTCTCATGCCTTGAAAAGCTCCCTTTCCGCTGCTGCGAGCTCGTCGCCCCGCGCGCTGCGGTAATGCCACAAAACAGAGTGCTCCATGAAACTCACTCCGCGGCCCTTCACCGTATGCGCAATAACGCAACGTGGACGCCCGTCTCGCGGCGCTTCTGCTGCCGCGCGAATCGCATCGTGGTCGTGTCCGTCAATCTCGACAACGTCCCACCCGAAAGCGGCCCACTTGTCTGCGAACGGTTCGAGCCCCAGGGTGTCAGCAACGCTTCCGAGGCTTTGGATTTTATTGTAGTCGATGATTGCGAGGAGATTGTCGAGCTTATGGTGCGCGGCAAACAGAATAGCTTCCCAATTCGAGCCTTCGTCACATTCGCCGTCGCTCAGTAGAACCACTACACGGTGCTGCTTGCCATCCAGCTTTCCCGAGTAAGCCATCCCGGCCCCGACCGAGAGACCGTGCCCAAGCGAACCCGTCGAGAATTCCACACCGGGAACGCCTTTATGCGACACGTGACCACTCAGATCCGAGCCGTCCTGGCAATGGCTGGCAAGTTTTTCCGTCGGGAAGAAGCCAACTTCGGCGAGAGCTGCATAGACGCCGGCGCCGCCATGTCCCTTGCTCAGAATAAAACGATCGCGGGTGGGAGAATGCGGCCTGCGCGGATCGACGTTAAGTACCTGGCCATAAAGCACCGCAAGGATATCCGACATCGAGAACACTGAGCCGATGTGGGCGCTGCCCGCCCCACTCGTCATGCGAAGCGCGTGCAGCCGTATGCGCTTGGCGAGTGACCGTGTATCGCTTTCGAGGGGAATCGCTTCAGCCAGCATAGAACTGTCTAATGTGTTGCGCGATCAGCTCGACGTCTGATGGCGTCACCGTCATGTTCATGGGCAGCATGAGGCACCGCTCGAACAAGCGGTCCGTGCGTGGAAGATTCTGGCGAAATCCGAGTGCCGGAAACTGGTGCACAGCCTTCCCTCCCCATTGAATTATCGTACCGACTCCATTCGCGTTGAGATGTTTCCGCAGGCCGTCTCTGTCATCGGCTTCGATTTCATAATTCTGGTAGACATCAAAATGATTCTCGTCGGCATCGGGTGCGGGCGGCAAATCAAGCTGCGTAATATCACGTAACAACTCGTCATAGAGTCCCGCGAGCGCTCTGCGATGGTTGATGATGTCTTCATAATCACGGAACTGCAAATCCAGAATTCCGGCCTGGAGGTTGTCCAGGCGCGAGTTCAATCCCCAAAGCACAACTGCTCCAGATGCATCCCGGCCATGGTCGCGCAGCCGCAGCAGCTGGTCCGCCAATTTATCGTCGTTTGTGACCACAGCGCCACCATCACCAAAGCAACCCAGGATTTTAGCTGGATAAAAGCTGAAAACGCCGCAGCTCCCGAAGGTTCCGGCAAACCGTCCCTTGAATTTCGAACCCAAGGCCTGGGCGGAGTCTTCAACGACGAGCAAGTTGTTCCGGTCCGCGATGCGTTGAATGCTGTCCATATCCGCGGTCCGACCATTCAGCTGCACAGGCATGATCGCGCGCGTGCGCGGGGTTATCGCGGCTTCAATCGCCGCCGGGTCGATCAGGTGATCATCCCCGCAGTCGACAGGAACTGGAACGCCGCCAGCGTGCGCAACGGAAGCCGGTGAGGCAACCATGGTATGGGAAGGAAAAACAACTTCGTCGCCCGGCGCGAGGCCGACGGCCTTCCATGCCATTATCAACGCGTCGGTGGCATTAGCAACACCGATCGCGTGCTTCACACCAAGGTACTCGGCGAGATGAGACTCAAAGTCTTCCAGGTCTCTCTGCTGAATGAAGGCCCCACGCCGCAATACATCGCGAAAGATCGCGACGTATTCCTCTTCGCGGGCAGCGAAGGCTTCCTGGTAGTTGAAAAACGGGATCGATCGCACTGCGGTCTTCATGGCCTGTATCTACGACGGGTGAGGATCAATCCAGCTCGGCAAATGCAATATAAGGGTCCCACTCCAGCCGTTGCAGCCGAAGCGAGCGGATGCCGAGACTTTCGAGGACCGCCGTTGTCTCACCGGGCCAGAGCGGATTGTCCAGCTCATCGAACGCCACTATTGCGCCCTTCGGCATTCTGGGAAGGAACGTCTCGAGCGCCACTTTCGTGGGCTCGAAAAGGTCGCAGTCTATGAAGAGAAGACTCACCACCAGGTGCGGGTTATCCGCCACGAATTGCGGCGCCGTCTTGGCGATGTCTCCCTTTATGAGACTCACCTTGGGAATGTGTCCGAGAAAACGGTCACGGTCGTACTGCTTGATCAGCTCCTGAAGCTCGTCGTAAGAGCCGGCTTTCAGGTCGCCAACGCGACTCTTTCCGCCCCCCTTGATGTCGGCTGTGGCTACGCTCGGAAAACCTTCGAAGGTGTCGAACCCGTAAATGCGCCGGGTCAGGTTCTCGGGCTCGAGAATCGTGCTCAGCTTCGCCCAGGTCATGGTCCCGAACCCACGCAGTACTCCACACTCAACCACCGATCCCTTCACCGGCATGACGCGCTTGAACAGCTCGTACATGGCGAGAAAACGCTTGAGAGTCTGGCGCCGAACGTATTTCGGAAAATTCTCGAGCCGCACTTCAACCGGATCGGCGCAGGCCTCGAAGATTTTCTCGATTTCGCGCCCTACCTGGTCT
>JACDDZ010000175.1 GCA_013816695.1 Gemmatimonadaceae bacterium | reverse complement strand
TGGTATTCATCGTAATCGCAGCGGTAATCGCGACGGGGGCTTTCGGCCTCGCACTCGTGCGCCGGAGCTGGGTGCTCTGGCTTGTAGCCTTCATCCTCGTACTGCTTGCCCTCTGGGTCGCGTACTTTTTCCGCGATCCTGAGCGTACGGGCCAGCGCGGACCGAACCTCGTCGTCGCTCCGGCGGACGGCAAGATCGTGATGATCACCAATGTTGACGAACCCGGATTCATCAAGGGCCAGACGACCCGCATCTCGATCTTCATGAACGTCTTCAACGTCCATGTGAACCGGTATCCGGTGGACGGCACCGTCCGCTACCTGCACTACAACCCGGGCAAGTTCCTGAACGCAGCGGCCGAAAAGTCCAGCCTGGAGAATGAGCAGATGTCTGTGGGGCTTGAGTCGGCCGGGCGGAAACTGCTCGTTCGACAGATCGCGGGACTGATTGCTCGCCGCATCGTTACATATAGCAAGGATGGCGAGCAGGTAGAGCAGGGTGAGCGAATGGGGATGATCCGATTCGGCTCGCGTGTTGACGTTTTCTTTCCAACCAACTCGACAGTGCATGCCAAGGTTGGTGACATGACTACAGCGGGCACGACAGTGCTCGCGGAGATGAAGTGATTCCCACCGAAGACGACATCCGTCCGCGAAATCGGTCCGGGCGCCCGGTGCGCCGTGCGGTGCTGATCCTCCCGAACGGTTTTACGCTCGGCAATCTGTTCTTCGGAATCTTTGCAATTGTGGCTGCGTCCCGCGGTGAGTTCAGCGCCGCCGCACTCTATATAGTACTTGGTGGTATCGCGGATGCGCTCGACGGACGCGTAGCCCGCGCAACCGGAACCGGATCGAAATTTGGTTCCGAGCTGGATTCGCTTGTCGACGCGATTTCGTTCGGACTCGCGCCGGCGATGATCATGTTCTTTGCCGTGCTCAATAAGGACGGCTGGGACTGGATTCTCGTCTTCCTGTTCGTTGCATGCGCGGTCCTGCGACTTGCTCGCTTCAATATCGAGCAGGCGGGCCGCGCGAAGCGATATTTCGTCGGCCTTCCATCGCCCGCCGCCGGTATGACGCTGGCCACCTACTACTGGTTCAGCCAGACTTCGCTCTACAACGAAACAGTGCTCGGCGACCTGCCATGGCATGTGATGCTGCGCTACATAATGGTGACGCTCAGCTTCCTGATGATCAGCTCGGTTTCATATCCGGCAGTTCCTACTGTAGGGTACAAAAAGCTCAGCGAGATTCTGGGTTCGCTTGTCGTACTGGCCACAGTTGTCGGCGTTCTCTTTCTTCCAAAGGCATTCTTCTTCCCTGCACTGGTTCTGTACGTCGCATACGGGCTGATCAAGACTGTCATCTTTGGATTGATTGGCCGCAAACCTGTTGGCGACGTACATGTCATCGCCGACGACGATGAGATCGAGGCTGCGCTCGCCAGGCCTGAGGAACTCACAGAAGAACAACGCCGCCGACGCAGGAGACGCCGCAGACCCGGTGGAGGCGGCGACAGGCCGCAGGGACCGCCGACCGACGGAGGTTCGGCGTGAAACTGCATCGCGTCGCGGTTCACATAGTTCCGCGAAGCGGACTGCTCGATCCACAGGGAAAGGCTGTAGCAGACGCACTCGTGTCGCTCGGGTTCACCGATGTGCGCAACGCCCACGTTGGCCGCCACATAGTCATCGAAACGATGGCCGACAATGCTGAAGCCGCAAAGAAGTCCATCCGCGCTATGTGCGAGAAGCTCCTCGCCAATCCTGTTACGGAAGACTTCGCCATTGAATCGGCGGAGCCTGCGTGAAGTTTGGCATAGTCACCTTCCCTGGATCCAACTGCGACTACGATGCGTATCGCGCAGCTGTGGACACCCTGGGAGAGGACGCCGAATACCTTTGGCACAAGGACCATGACCTCAGGGGCTCGGACATCGTCGTCCTGCCCGGTGGTTTCAGCTACGGCGACTACCTTCGCGCCGGCGCGATCGCGCGCTTCAGCCCGATTATGAACGAGGTGGTCGCCCACGCAAAGCGAGGGGCACCTGTACTTGCCATCTGTAACGGATTTCAGATTGCGTGCGAAGCAGGACTTCTTCCGGGCGCGCTGCTCCGCAATGAAAAGCTTCAGTTCGTGTCCGACAGCGTTGGTCTGACGGTCGAGAACAATGAGACGCTCTTCACGTCGGATTACGAGAAGAAGCAGCACCTCCAAATTCCGGTGGCACACGGTGAGGGCCGTTTCTTTGCCGACGACAATGCACTCGACGAAATCGAGGGCAATGGTCAGGTCGTCTTCCGGTATACCAACAACCCGAATGGATCAGCTCGCGACATCGCGGGAATTGTAAATCGCGAAGGCAATGTGCTGGGCATGATGCCTCACCCTGAGCGCGCGCTCGACCTCCTGCTCGGATCCGAAGATGGCCTCCCCCTGTTCCAGTCGCTGATTGCGGGCGCGCTTCGGTGAGCTCAAACGTTGCGCCCCGACCGGGCGATCCAGAGATCACTCCCGCACTAGTCCGAGAGCACGGCCTTACAATCGATGAGTTTGAAAGACTGGAGGCGATGCTCGACAGGACGCCAACATTCACGGAGCTGGGAATCATAAGTGCGCTCTGGAGCGAGCACTGCTCTTACAAGCATTCGCGCCCGCTGCTCAAGACTCTTCCCACCAAAGCGCCGCATGTTCTTCAGGGACCGGGAGAGAATGCTGGCGTAATCTCCATAGGTGATGGTCTCGCCATCGCCTTCAAGATCGAGTCGCACAACCACCCGTCTGCGGTGGATCCCTACCAGGGAGCGGCTACAGGAGTGGGCGGAATACTGCGCGACGTTTTCACCATGGGTGCTCGTCCGATCGCGATGCTCAATTCTCTCCGCTTTGGATCGCTAGAGTCCGCGCGCGTGCGCTATCTATTCTCCGGTGTAGTGAAAGGCATTGGCGACTACGGAAACTGTGTCGGGATTCCAACGGTAGCGGGCGAAATTGTCTTTGATGCTGCTTATGAATCCAATCCTCTCGTAAACGCAATGTGTGTGGGCCTGCTTCACGAAAAGGACTTGATTCGCGCCAAGGCGGAGGGCGTCGGCAATCCCATCATCGCCGTTGGCGCGCGCACGGGCAGGGATGGAATTCACGGCGCATCGTTCGCATCCGAGGACCTGTCGGAGGAGTCCGATGCCAAGCGCCCGAGGGTACAGGTTGGTGATCCGTTCACGGAGAAACTTCTTCTCGAAGCCAGCCTCGAGTTGATCCAGAGCGGTCACATAGTCGCGATCCAGGACATGGGCGCAGCCGGACTCACTTCATCGTCTGCCGAGATGGCCGAGCGCGGAGATGTGGGCGTCACCATCGATGTCACCAAAGTTCCCGTTCGCGAACAGGGCATGACCCCGTACGAGATCCTGCTCAGCGAATCGCAGGAACGAATGCTGGTGGTCGCAAAAAAGGGCCGCGAGCGCTACGTCGAAGCCATACTCCAGAAGTGGGATCTCACTGCAGCGGTAATTGGCGAAATCATTTCTGAGCCCGTGTACCGCGTGACAGAGGGAGATCGAGTTGTCGCCGAGTTCCCGGGATCGCGCCTCGTTACGGACTGCCCGATGTACACGCCGGACGCACGTGAATCATCGGCGATCCAGGCGCTGCGGGAGCAGGACCTCTCCAATGTCATCGAGGACAAGAGGGAGTCCGATCCTGCCTGGACGCTTCGCACGCTTCTCGCATCTCCGACAATTGCGAGCAAGAGCTGGGCATATCGCCAGTACGATTCAACGGTTCGCACCAACACGGTGATCGGACCGGGCGGAGATGCGGCCGTGCTCCGCATTCGCGGCACCAACAAGGCGGTGGCAGTCAAGACTGACGGCAACGGCCGCTATGTGTACCTCGATCCGCTCGTCGGCGGGAGAATCGCTGTCGCTGAAGCAGCTCGCAACGTCGCCTGTACAGGTGCGCAGCCAATGGCGATCACCAACTGCCTGAACTTCGGGAATCCGCGGAAGCCTGAAGTTTATTTCCAGCTCAGGGAAGCGATACGCGGAATTGGCGAGGCCTGCACCGCACTCGGTACTCCCGTTACCGGCGGGAATGTTTCGCTGTATAACGAGAGTCCGACAGGAGCTGTCTATCCAACTCCGGTGATTGGGATGGTTGGCCTTATCGACTCTGTTGATTTCATCACGGGTTCTGCCTTCAACAACCCTGGCGACGAAATCGTTCTGCTCGGCGATTGCTCCGACGAGCTTGGTGGATCCGAGTATCTCGCCGCCATCCACGATACTGTCGCGGGCCTGCCACCCACATGCGACTTGA
>JACDDZ010000174.1 GCA_013816695.1 Gemmatimonadaceae bacterium | reverse complement strand
CGCTCCAAGTACGGCACAAAGAAGCCGAAAGCCGGAGCACCTGCTGGAGGTAAGAAGTGAGCCGTCGCAAAAAGTCCGTAAAACGCGTAATCCTGCCTGACGCACGCTACGACAGTCAGACAGTTTCGAAGTTCATCAACGTCCTTATGTATCAGGGTAAGAAGTCGACCGCCGAGCGCATTTTCTCGAGCGCGATGGACCTGGTGGAGAGCCGCACCAGCCAGCCTGGCGTGACGATCTTCAAGCAGGCACTGACGAACCTCAAGCCCGCAGTCGAAGTGAAGAGCCGCCGCGTAGGTGGTGCCACGTATCAGGTCCCGGTCGAAGTACGTCCGGACCGCCGCACTGCACTCGCGATGCGCTGGCTAATTTCATTCTCCCGCGACCGCAATGAGAAGTCCATGGCGGAAAAGCTTGCAGCCGAAGTCATTGCAGCGAGCAAGGGCGAAGGCAATGCCGTCAAGAAGAAGGAAGACACCCACCGTATGGCCGAAGCCAACAAGGCATTCGCCCACTATCGCTGGTAGTTCTCCGATCGGCAGAAACAGGAAACCTCGTCAATCGGCGGGGTTTTTTTGTGGCCTGAATCCGGAGCCGGACCTTCCCGTAATGATTTTTCAGCACCTCGTGAACCCTATTTGGGGTAGCGCTGTCCAAACCTTTCGGATGTCCCCGTCATCGTACAAGTCTCAAACCTCCGATATGAAAAAACTTCAATCCCTACTTGCTGTTCTGCTCGCAGCCTCCTGCACGCTGCCTCAGACGGCTCTGGCTCAAACGACCCCGGGCCCCGACACACTCAATAAGAAAAATACGCCAGCGACTGTACGCTCGATGCGCGCTGCCCGGGCGACTACAACTATCAAGCTGGACGGCAATCTCGACGATCCAGCATGGGCGACGGTGAAGGCGGAAAGCGACTTTACCCAGAGCTACCCCAAGGCCGGGCAGCCAGGAACCGAGCGTACGGAGGTACGCGTTCTATATGATGACGCTGCTCTTTACATCGGCGTCCGTGCGTTTGATTCACGCGCGGATTCGATTGCCGCGCAGCTGGCTCGTCGCGACGCGACCGGAATTTACTCGGACTGGATTCACGTCGTCGTTGATTCCTATCACGATCGCAGGAACGGCTTCCGGTTTTCCACGAATCCGCGCGGCGTGCAAAAGGATGTGCTGCATTCCGATGACCGTAGCGAAGACCTGAACTGGGATGCGGTTTGGGAGGTGGCAACTTCCGTGGATAAGGAAGGATGGACTGCGGAGTATCGCATTCCCTTTTCACAGCTGCGTTTTGGCGGCGCAGGTAAGGGACAAGAGCGCGTATGGGGCATTCAAGTACAGCGGGATATTGCTCGCCGCGGTGAGCGGGTGTCCTGGAACCCATGGAAACCCGCTGACCCCGGGTTCATTTCGATGGCGGGCGATCTCACGGGAATCACAGACATTCCGATCCCGCGGCGGCTCGAAGTTCTTCCCTATGTCAGCAACAGGCTGACGCGGGCGCCGGGCGACCCTGCGAACCCATTTTACAGACAGAACGATACAAGATCCTCAATCGGTGGCGACGTGAAGTTCGGACTTCCGAACGGACTCACGCTGACAGCGACGGTGAATCCGGACTTCGGCCAGGTGGAAGTGGATCCTGCTGTCGTTAATCTCTCCGCCTTCGAGTCATTCTTCCCCGAGAAGCGCCCCTTCTTTGTGGAGGGCGCAAGCATCTTTAATCTTGGCAGCGTCCGCACGGGCCCGGGGTTCGGAAACCAGCAGATATTCTATTCCAGACGAATCGGAAGGTCACCGCAGCGTTTCGCGCAGGGACAGTTCGTCAACGCCCCGGAAGCAACGACAATCCTCGGCGCTGCGAAATTGAGCGGCAAAACCGGGCCGTGGACTGTCGGATTGCTGGATGCAGTTACAGCTGAAGAGAACGCCGAAGTGGATAATGGGAATGGTGTGCGTACGACCACTCCCGTTGAGCCATTCACCAACTACCTGATCGGACGTGTTCGTCGTGACCTGCGGGGCGGGCAGACACTTGTAGGTATTGGCGGAACATCGGTTGTGCGCAGGGTTGACGATGCTGTGTTCAAGGATCTCCTGCGCTCGAACGCCAGCGTGATATCGGCGGATTTCGAGCACCGTTTCCCCAACAAGCAGTGGCTGCTGACTGGGGCATTCAATCGCAGTGCGATCGCTGGTACCGAGCGAGTCATTACATCGGCGCAGCGCTCGAGCGCGCGGTACTATCAGCGTCCCGATGCTGACTATCTCGAACTGGACCCAAATGCGACCGGGCTGAACGGACATTCCGAAGTTCTCGGGCTTACCAAGTCTGGCGACCTTCGCTTGGGCTTTACTGCAAAGCAGGTGAGCCCTGGTTTCGAGGTCAACGACCTTGGCTTCATGGGTCGAGTGGATTATCGCAACCTCGGGATGAGCGCTTTCCTGAACAACAACACGCCGGGAAAACTTCTCCGCGATTACAACTTTGGCGGAGGAATGAACCACGCCTGGAATTTCGGCGGTGACAGAATCTGGACGAGTTTCTTTGGTGAATCGAACATGACCTTCACCAATCAGTGGTATACAGGCTTCGGCGCTCAGCTGGATCCACCACATCTTGACGACCGCATGACTCGCGGCGGCCCCCTTGGAAAGCAGCCCTTGAATTACGGCATGTACAATTACGGCGGATCGGACAGCAAGCGACGGATTCCTGTTTACTGGAACCTGAACTATTACGGCGACACTGATGGCGGATACTATCGCTCCATTTACCCGGGCTTCGACGTTCGCCCCACCTCGACCGTAAAGCTCAGCATTTCGCCTGGCTTCGAGCAGGGCCTCAACACGCTACAGTTTGTTCGATCAGTGGGTGACGTGAATGCGACAAGTACATATGCCAGGCGGTATGTGTTCGCGGACCTTCGCCAGACTACTCTTTCGGCGAACATACGTGCAGAGTGGACGCTGTCGCGTGCACTGTCGTTCCAGAGTTATCTGCAGCCCTTTGCATCGTCAGGAGCTTACACGCGCTTCAAGGAACTTGAGACACCGGCTACGACGGACTACACATACTTTGGCGAAGCGGGCACGACCATTACGTCCGTGACCGGCGGCGGCAAGGTTCAGTCTTATGCGGTTGATCCTGATGGAGCAGGTGCCGCACCATCGTTTTCGATCTCCAATCCCGATTTCCGGACCCAGTCACTTCGTGGGAATGCGGTGATGCGCTGGGAGTACCGCCCGGGCTCGGCTCTATTCTTTGTGTGGCAGCAGGAGCGAAGTGCATTCACGCCGCTGGAGGGTGACTTCAGGCTTGGGCGTGACACGAGGGATATTTTTGGCAGGCCGAGTAACACTTTTCTCGTGAAGGCGACTTACTGGTTCGCCCGCTAGCCCCGATGTCACGACGACCGGAACGATGAAAAACAATCTCTCATTCGCGCTGGTTCTGGCGGCGCTCGTAGGAACGCCGGGCGTGGCGCTCGCGCAGTCAACGACAGAGCAGCTGGAACTGGCGGAGCGGGATTTTCAGCGGGCAACGCTGGAGCGTGGCGTTGAAGGATGGAATTCCTTTTTCGCGGATAGCGGCGCTCAGTTGCAGAATACATCCCGAATTGTTCGTGGCCACGCAGCGATCAGGGAACTCATGGGTGAGTTCCTCGCCTCGAAGACCGAGCGATTGATCTGGTGGCCGGTGGCGACGGAGTTGAGCGAACATGGGGAGATGGCTTACACGTTCGGGGCTTCGGGAGTGGTAGCGCCAGACTCAGCTGGCAAGCTCGCGATCGATGGGCGGGGTACGTATCTCACCGTCTGGCGTCGGCAGCACGATGGAGCGTGGAAGGTGGCCGCGGACATGGGTGGCCAGGCAAGCGCCCGGGCACTGGAACATGCCGCGGACACTGCGGCAGCAACGGAGATTATCAGGCTCGAAGCTGCGCGCAGCGACGCAATTGCTGCACGGGATCGGGCGGCGCTCGAGCGCATATATTCTTTCGATTTTCTCGGGATTAGAGGAACAGGGCCTCCGGTCGATAGAAGTACGATCATTCCGGAGCTGCTGAATGCCAGCAAGTTCGTGCTTGCGCGAGTTGAATCGCCTGCCGTCACCGTCGCCGGTGAAAGCGGATATGTAAACGGCGTTTTGCGCAACGCGTCGGATGCCGGAACTGTGACCTACACCTCCTTCCTTCACATCTACGTCCGGCGAGCCGGCAAGTGGCAGCTGGTGCGGGGAATATCTGGCTCAATGAAGTAGTCATTGCGCTTCGCGTGGCGCAGAGTGGTATTACAGGGAGTGCAACCTCATTAACTCCTGGAAT
>JACDDZ010000173.1 GCA_013816695.1 Gemmatimonadaceae bacterium | reverse complement strand
TGGGCTTAGAGATGGCTTATCGCACATTTTTGGACGACAACGGTAGGTATTGGCAGGTCTGGGAGTCCCACCCGCATGGATTTGAGCGGAGACGGGCAGAACGCAGGCAGGCGCGCGGCTCATGGAATGGTCAGGATCGTCGACGGGGGCCTCGTAGACAGAATGTAGGCCAGCGCTCAACTGTTGTAGACGCGCCGCTCGCGCAGGGTTGGCTCACCTTTGAGTCATTTACCGAGAAGCGCCGACTGGCTCCAGTCCCCGCACACTGGGACGAAATTTCGGTGCGCGAACTGATCGAATTATGGGAGCGCGCGAATCCTGTCTCGCGCATATCGAATGAGTAGAGCTGCCTAGTCGCCCAAACTCTGTTTGACCGGCCCCAGCCTGTCAAACATGCGTCGAACAATCCCATAACATTCGCAGGAAGCTTCTTCCAATCCGGCGCGGTCAAGAACCGTCATCTTTCCGCGCGTGTACCGAATGAGGCCGGCCTTCTGAAGAATGCCAGCCGCAACAGTTACAGTCGCGCGGCGAACACCGAGCATGTTCGAGAGAAATTCGTGCGTGATCGGAAACTGGTCGCCCGCCCTGTCCTGCATCATGAGCAGCCAGCGGGCGCACCGTTCCTCGAGTGGATGCAAACGATTGCAAGCAACGGATTGCGATAGCTGCCCGAGATATGCGCTTGTGTAGCGAAGCAGCAGCTGTGCGAGCTCTCCACCATGCTCTGTGTGCTTCCTGAGAGCGGCTCCCTCGAGCCGCGCAACCCTGGCCGGAGCCTGACATACGGCTTCGCACTGCACCCGGTCAATGCCCAGAAAGAGATCCACATTGGCCATTCCCTCACATCCAATCGACGCTACTTCAACGCCCGTGCTATCGCCCGTGACGGCAAGTATTGAGAGCACACCCGACAGAGGGAAGTAAACGTGGCGTGCGGAGTCGCTTGGTCTGTACAAAACCTGCCGATACGAAATGTCCAAAATTTCCAAATCAGGAACGAGACTCGCGCGCGACTCTGGCGATAGCGCTTTCAGTATTTCGTTTTGCAAAAAAACCGAATTGCGCGCTTCAGACCCGTTGGAGGCTGTCTTTTCGCCTGACCAGATCTCGGGAATTTCAGCTTGATTTGTGGTCGATATTCCGGACGGCATTAATCAGCTCTTGTGTGGGAACAGCGTAACGGCTAGGCACAGTACTTTTGACATACTTCGCGTGCAAGTCTTTTTAATTCAACAGGTTACGCGTTCAAAAGTACGGTGGCGTACACACTTGTGGGGACAGAGAACTCGAAACAAGCGTTTCCCTATCTGGATAATGGTTGTGGCTTTGCCATTAGCAATGGGTCTGAGAACAATGTTCACGCGATGTCACTGACGGTGGCCTAACGGTTCGTAATTGGTTTGATATTTTGCTTCGGCGAGGCGCGCCAGTGCCGCGGGTAGCGACTCAGCGATTGTCATTCAAGTATCCACCCAAGAGGTAGTGATGCTGCGTGAATTCAAAGCTTTTCTGATCAAGCAGAATGTGGTTGCACTTGCGCTTGCCGTTGTGATTGGAGCGGCGCTCACCAAGCTGGTCACCGCCGTGGTGGATGACTTCATCATGCCTTTCGCCGCGGCGCTCACGCCGTCGAACAGCTGGAAGACGGCAACCTTCGATATTGGTCCGGTGAAGCTGGGCGTGGGTGATTTTTTCGCTGCGCTGATCAACTTCCTGATCATCGGCTTCGTAGCCTGGCGCATGACGAAGCTGCTCGTACGAGACACGCCGCCCGATAGCCTGACAACCAAGTGCCCCTTCTGCGTCATGGACGTCGACAAGCATGCGAGCCGTTGTCCATACTGCACGAGTGCGCTCACAGCTACCTGATGCGCCGCACCCTGCCCAGCGGAGGGAGAACAATTTTCTTTTGCGCTTTCATGTAGTCGATAACCAGCTGTGCAGCACGCGGTCCTGACTCGCGTCGGGTGCAGGCGGCGGCTGACTCGGGAATGGAGTACCCATCACCGCTGTCGCAGGCCGTGTATGCATTTATCGAGAAGGTGATAGTATCGGTGGGTCGGATCACAGTTCCGTTCATGCGTTTGAGCTCATCCGCGATGCGCGTGCCTGCAGCGCGGGTGGAGTCCCACTCGAAGGCGACACCCGACAGATGAAGGTACCCTCCCCAGGCTCCCCCGCCCCGTGAGATCCCGTGCTCCAGGATTTCACGGAGACGGGAACCCGAAAGCGTGAAAGTTGCGATTCGCGTTTCGTCAGGAAAAAGAAAAATGGATTCGATCTGCCTGTTGGTAATTTCGCCCGCAGGAATTTCATCATCGTAACGCATAGCACCGCCTATGGTCCCCACGACGTCGGACCCTGTTCCGGCGCGAATAGCATCTGCCACGAAGTTGCCGAATTTTGTTTCCCTGCTTCGCACAGGAATGTTGCTGACGTCGAGAGGAACGTTCGACGTCGCAATTACTTCAATCGGGCCAAATCGCGTACGGAGTGAGTCCTGCCAGCGCACCACAAGTGCGGCCGCTTGCGGTTCCGCCGGAATGCTCGCGTCAATCGGAATCAGTCTATGTGTCCGGGTCCACTCCGAGCCGCGCTTCTCCAGAGTGACAAGCTGCGCACTCTGCGCATTCCTGTCGGCCTTCACGACAAATCGGTTGCCAATGGTGACAACCTGGGGCGCGTGCTCGTGACCGCCGAGAATGAAATCGATCCCGGGTTCATTCGCGAGAAAAGTGCTATCCTCAGCGCGCGTAACGTGCGTGAGTCCCACCACAATCTCCGCGCCCGCTGCCCTGAGCTTCGGGACAGTTGCACGTGCAGCGGAGTCGGGATTACCGCACTTGATCCAGCGTGGATACGCCTGAAGCAGCGTAATTCCGAACACACCGACCTTGACGCCGGAGATAGTCAGAGTGTCCCATTGCGAAACGCCGGGGATGGGCGTGCCGTCGGCGCTCATGCAGTTTGCGGAAGTCCACTTGAACCTCGACTCTGCAACCCTGTTTACCAGGGTTAGCCGGGAATCGTCGAATTCATGATTGCCGTACGTGGCGTAGTCCAGGCCGGCGCTGTTGAAATACTCAACCATCTGCGCGCCCTTGTACAACTTGCTCATCAAACTCGGGAACAGAAAATCACCTGCCAGCATCATTCTCACTGGAGCCTTTTCCGAAAGTTGCTGGTTGAGCGTTTTAAGCCTGGCGATTCCACCGCGGCCGTTTTCCATTGGCTCCCCGATATAAACATCGTTGACGAGGAGAAATTGAATCGTCTTGTCAGGCGGCGTTCGCTGCATGACAGGTGCGCACGCGGTGACCATCAGCACAAAAACCGCAGTGAAATTCTTATGAAGCATTGTTTTTGTCATTGGATTGAGGGAAAATACATCCCTTGACGACCCCTACGACAGAGAAGACCGCCCAGCACGCGCTGGCATACCGGCCAGACGTGGATGGCCTGCGCGCGCTGGCAGTACTGGGAGTAATTCTTTTTCACGCGGGCGTTCCCGGATTTCCCGGAGGCTACGTTGGTGTAGACGTGTTCTTCGTAATCTCGGGCTACCTGATTTCCGGTATCGTGATTCGCGCAATCGAGCGCGGGACTTTCACCTTCCGGGACTTCTACTCCCGCAGGATCAATCGAATATTTCCGGCGCTGATACTGGTTCTGGTGACGACTCTCGCGCTTGGCTGGTACCTGCTCTTCAGAAATGAATTCTTTGGCCTCGGAAAGCACGTCACCGCTGGAGCGGGATTTTTCTCCAACTTTGCGCTACTTCACGAGACGGGCTACTTCGACGACGCCGCTGAAAAAAAACCGCTCCTCCACCTCTGGTCCCTCGCGATCGAGGAGCAGTTTTACCTTTTCTGGCCCATGCTGCTCGCCATCAGCTGGAGGATCAAGCCGCGTTTTGCATGGTTTGCCCTCCTGACCGGGCTCGCATCCTGCGCGCTGGCCTTTGCTCTCTCATCCACGCAGCACGCGCAGAGCAGCTTCTATTTTCCGCTGACTCGCCTTTGGGAACTGATCGCCGGATTTGCACTCCTGTACCTCGAGCTGCCGGCAATCAACGACCCGCGATATCGGGCAAGAACTCCCTGGCTCCCACGCTCCAACCTCTCCGCAGACACCATTGCCAATCTGAAAGGATGGCTGGGATTGTCACTGATCCTGGCAGCAATACTTTTCCTCAGCAATAAAATTCCCTGGCCAAGCCCGCTTACCATCCTTCCGGTTCTGGGATCGGTATTGGTCATTTCAGCCGGTGAAAAAAGCTGGGTGAACAGGAAGCTGTTTGCGCATCCCGCCGCAGTGTGGGTCGGGTTGATCAGCTATCCAC